>NZ_JBSFJF010000028.1:0-104131 GCF_053597915.1 Streptomyces sp. NPDC001219
ACATGCCGCGCCTGACTCAGGAACCGGAACGCCTCAGGAGCCTTCCGCACATCCCACGCCGTCACCGGCAACGGCTCCAGCACACCCCCCTCGAAGAGACCGACAAGTGCGGTCAGCATCTCCCCGATTCGCTCGGGACCGGCGTCAAAAACATCGAACGCCTGGTAGCGCACGCCCTCATGCTCCGCCGCCACCTCCCCCGGCTCACGGACATCCGTCTTGCCCATCTCCAGGAAACGCCCACCCCGCGGCAACAACCGCAACGAGGCATCCACGAACTCCCCCGCCAGCGAATCCAGCACCACATCCACGCCCCGGCCACCACTCGCCGCCAGGAACGCCCCCTCGAAGTCCAGATCACGCGACGAAGCGATATGCGCCTCATCCAGCCCCAGAGCCCGAAGCGTCCCCCACTTCCCCGGACTCGCAGTGGCGAACACCTCCGCACCCAAATGCCGCGCCAACTGCACCGCGGCCATCCCCACACCACCCGCACCGGCATGCACCAACACGGATTCACCTGCCTGGAGACCACCCAGCTCCACCAGCGCGAAATACGCCGTCAGGAACACCACCGGAACCGACGCCGCCTGCGCGAACGACCAGCCCTCCGGAACCCGGACCACCATCCGCTCATCAGCCACCGCCACCGGACCGAACGCAGACGGGAACAACCCCATCACCCGGTCCCCCGGAGCGAACCCGGTCACTCCCGGACCGACCTCGGTCACCACCCCGGCGCCCTCGATGCCCAAGGGCCCGGCGTCGCCCGGGTACCTGCCGAGCACGTTCAGCACATCGCGGAAGTTCACCCCGGCCGCCCGCACAGCGATGCGTACCTGGCCGGCCTCCAGCTCGTCCGCTGCCTCGGGCCGCCGCACCAGGCGCAGGCTCTCCAGCGTGCCCTCGGCGGCGTTCTCAAGGCACCAACCGTCCTGCGGCAGGCACGGCACCGTCAGCTCGTCCCGCCGGATGTTCATGCTCAGCCTCGGCAGATGGGCCGTGCCGTTCCTCAGGGCGAGTTCGGGCTCTCCCGTGGCCAGGGCAGTCGGCAGTGCCGCCAGCGAGGCTTCCGTGCCGTCCACATCCACCAGCACGAAGCGGTCGGGGTGCTCGACGCGTGCGGCGCGGACGAGGCCCCAGACCGTGGCCTGTGCGGGGTCGGGGTGCTGGAGTTCCGCCGGGACGGCGTTCCGGGTCACCACCACGAGGCGGGTGGCGGAGCGGTGGTCGGATTCCGTCCATTGCTGTATGCAGGCCAGGGCGCGGTGCGCCGCTGCGCGCGCGGCCGCCGGAGTCGCGGCGGACTCATCGGTGGCGGTGTCGAGCCGCAGCGCGACGAACGCCGGCAGGTCATCGCCCGGTGCGGCGCCGAGGTCGTGGAGGTCGCCAAGGTCGTGGAGGTCGACGAGGTCGACGGGTTCCGCGGCGGTCTCGGGCGCCGGGGTCCAGTCGACCCGGTACAGCGCGTCGGAGTGGGTGCCGCCCTGCCGGGCGCGGCTGAACAGTTCCGGCGTCATCGGCTGGCGGGTGAGGGAGGCGATCTCCGCCACCGGTTGTCCTACGGCGTCCGCCAGTTGGAGCGACACCTCGCCGCCCGCGCTCGTCGATATTCGTGCCCGGAGCACGGTGGCTCCCAGGGCATACAGCTTCACGTTCTGCCAGGAGAGCGGCTGCTGTCCGAGGTCGGCGGTCTGGTCCGCTTCGAGTGCCAGCGCGTGGAGGACGGTGTCCAGCAGTGCGGGGTGCAGCCCGAAGGACGAGGCCTCCGCCGCTTCGGGGATCTCCACCGTGGCGAAGAGGTCACCGTCACGCCGCCATACGGCGCGCAGCCCGCGGAAGGCCGGACCATAGGCGATCCCGGCGTCGGCGAAGGCCTCGTAGAGACCGTCGGTCGGGACGGGCCGGGCTC
The DNA here is from genome assembly GCF_053597915.1 of Streptomyces sp. NPDC001219. Classification (NCBI taxonomy): domain Bacteria; kingdom Bacillati; phylum Actinomycetota; class Actinomycetes; order Kitasatosporales; family Streptomycetaceae; genus Streptomyces; species Streptomyces sp. NPDC001219. The sequence goes on from NZ_JBSFJF010000028.1 coordinate 1,913, forward strand.
CTTCCGGGGGCCACACGGCGAAGTCGAAGGTCTCGCGGTGCCGGCCCGCTCCGAGCACGCCGGTGGCGTGCCGGACCCATGGTTCCTCCGCGACACCGGTGCTCCCGATCCGGCAGGAGTGGAGGGTGAGTGCGCGGGCGCCGTGGAGGTCCGGCTCCTGGATGCGCATCTGCAGCTGGACGGCTTCGTGTGCCGGGAGAACCAGGGGGGCTTCGACGGTCAACGACTCGATGTGGTCGCATCCGGCCTGGTCGGCGGCGCGGAGTGCGAGTTCCAGGAAGGCCGTTCCGGGCACGAGGAGGGAGCCGTCGACGACGTGATCCGCCAGCCACGGGTGGTCCTGCGCGGTGAGCCGTCCGGTGAAGACGACGGAGTGCGAGTCGGCAAGCGTCATGGTGGCCGCGAGCAGTGGATGTTCGGCCGCCTGCAACCCCGCCGAACCGAGGTTCGTGGCGTTGGTGTGGCCCAGCCCGAGCCAGTAGCGCTGGTGTTGGAAGGCGTAGGTGGGCAGATCCGTGTGGTGGGCGCCGGTGCCGGTGCCGGTGCCGGTGCCGGTGAAGAGGGTGGCCCAGTCGACGGTGACTCCGCGGGCATGGGCGTGGCCGAGGGCGGTGAGGAGTCCCGTCACCTCCGGGCGGTCCTTGCGGAGGGCGGGCACGAGGAGGTGGTCCGCGTGACCGTCGAGGCATCCCTGCGCCATGGCGGTCAGGGTGCCGTCCGGCCCGATCTCCAGGAACCGCGTGACTTCGTGCTCCTCCAGCCACCGGATGCCGTCGGCGAAGCGGACGGCGCCGCGGACATGCCGTACCCAGTAGTCGGGTGAGGTCAGTTCCGTTGCCGTGGCGAGTTCGCCGGTGACGTTCGAGACCACCGGGATGCGGGGTTCCTCGTACGTGACGCTCTCCGCGACCGTCCGGAACGCGTCGAGCATCGGCTCCATCAGCGGGGAGTGGAAGGCATGGCTGACCTGGAGCCACTTCACCTTGCGGCCCTCGGACTCGAAATGCCCGGCGAGGTCCGCGACGGCGGTCTCCTCGCCGGAGATCACCACTGCCTGCGGGCCGTTCACGGCGGCAATGCTCACCCGCTGCTCGTGACCTGCCAGCAGCGGCACCACCTCGGCCTCGGTGGCCTGGAGCGACACCATCGCGCCGCCCGGCGGCAACGCCTGCATCAGCCGGCCGCGTGCCGCCACCAGACGGCAGGCGTCCTCCAGCGTCAGGACGCCCGCCACATGGGCGGCCGCCAACTCGCCGATGGAGTGGCCCACCAGGTAGTCCGGCCGGACACCGAAGGACTCCACCAGCCGGAACAACGCCACCTCAACGGCGAACAGCGCCGGCTGTGTGAACTCCGTCCGGTGCAGCGCCGCCGCGTCTGCCGCCGCGTCCGCCGCCCTGTCCTCCTCTGCGGCTCCGTCGGCGGCGAAGACCACACTCCGCAGGGGCGACGTCAGCTCACCGTCGAAGTGGGCGCACACCGCATCGAAGGCCTCCGCGAACACCGGGAAGTCCTCGTACAACTCCTGGCCCATTCCCGCGCGTTGGGCGCCCTGGCCGGTGAACAGAAAGGCGAGGCCGCCTTCGGAGGTGGCCAGGCCTGCGACGATGTTTCCCTGCGGTTCGCCGCGGCCGAGCGCGTTCAAGCGGTCGAGCAGGGTTTCCCTGTCCTCGCCGAGGACGACGGCCCGGTGTTCGAACGGCGACCGGGTGGTGGCGAGCGACCGTCCCACGTCCAGCGGGTCCAGTTCGGGCCGGTCCGTGAGATGCGCCGACAGGCGCGCGGCCTGCGCCCTCAGGGCCGCCTCGCTGCGTCCGGACAGGACCCAGGGCACGAGGGACGGTGCGGGTGTCGGGGAGGGCGCGTCCTGCGGTTCGTCGGCAGGGGGCTGTTCGAGGATGACATGTGCGTTGGTGCCGCTCAGGCCGAAGGACGACACACCTGCCCGGCGGGGCCGGTCTCCCTCCGGCCACCGCACGTCATCGGTGAGCAGCCGGACGTGGCCTGCCGACCAGTCCACATGGGAGGACGGCTCGTCCGCGTACAGCGTCCGGGGCAGGACTCCGTGCCGGAAGGCCTCCACCATTTTGATGACGCCCGCGACACCCGCTGCCACCTGGGTGTGCCCGATGTTGGACTTCACCGAACCCAGCCACAGCGGGCGGTCCGCGTCGCGGTCCTGGCCGTAGGTGGCCAGGAGTGCCTGTGCCTCGATCGGATCGCCCAGCCTGGTGCCCGTACCGTGGCCCTCGACCGCGTCCACGTCCGACGGCGACAGCCCCGCGCCGGCCAGTGCCTGCCGGATCACCCGCTGCTGGGAGGGGCCGTTCGGTGCCGTCAGGCCGTTCGACGCACCGTCCTGGTTCACGGCGCTGCCGCGTACGACGGCCAGCACGCGGTGGCCGTTGCGCCGGGCATCCGAGAGGCGTTCCACCAGCACCATGCCGGCGCCCTCGCCCCAGCTGGTGCCGTCCGCGGCCTCCGCGAACGCCTTGCAGCGGGCGTCCGCGGCAAGGCCCCGCTGCCGGCTGAACTCGATGAACGCACCCGGTGTGGACATCACGGTCACTCCGCCGGCGAGGGCGAGGTCGCAGTCGCCCGAGCGCAGGGACTGCACCGCCAGATGCAGGGCGACCAGCGACGACGAGCATGCCGTGTCCACGGTCAGGGCGGGCCCTTCCAGGCCCAGCGCATACGCCACCCGGCCCGACACCACCGCGCCGGAGCTGCCGGTGAGCAGATGGCCCAGGAGGTCGTCGGGCATGTCGCCGGCGCCCGACCCGTAGCCCTGGTAGCCGCAGCCCACGAAGAGTCCGCTGCGGCTGCCCCGTAGCGACAGGGGGGCGATGCCGGCCCGTTCCACGGCTTCCCAGGAGATCTCCAGCAGCATCCGCTGCTGGGGGTCCATGGCCAGTGCCTCGCGTGGTGAGATCCCGAAGAAGCCGGGGTCGAAATCGCCGGCGCCGCGGACGAATCCGCCCTCGCGCACATAACTGGTGCCCGGGCAGCCGGAGTCGGGGTCGTAGACGGCGTCGAGGTTCCAGCCGCGGTCCTCGGGGAAGGGCGTGATGGCGTCGCCGCCGTCGGCGATCAGCTTCCAGAGGTCCTCCGGGGACCGTACGTCCCCGGGGTAGCGGCAGGCCATGCCCACGATGGCGATCGGTTCCCCGTCCGCCGCTACGGGGTGCGCGAGTGCGGCGGTGTGCTGCTCCCCGAGGTCTCCCAGGAGTTCGGTGCGCAGATGACGCGCCAGTGCCAGCGGCGTCGGATGGTCGAAGACGAGTGTCGGGGACAGGGGCAGCGAGACGGCCGCGGAGAGGGTGTTGCGGAGTTCGACCGCGGTGAGGGAGTCGGTGCCGAGTTCCTGGAAGGTGCGGGTTGTCCCGACGTCTTCGGAGCCCGGGTATCCCAGCACGGTGGCGGTGGTCCGACGTACCAGGCGGAGCAGGTGTTGTTCCTGTTCGGCGGGGGTGCGCAGGGCGGCGAGGAGGCTGCGGACGCCTTCGGCCCCGGTGTCCTGGCCGGGGTTCCGGCCGGCGGCTTCGGACAGTTTGCCGAAGAGCGCGTTGCGGCCCGCGGGGAAGGTGTCCCAGTCGATGTCGGCGATGACGAGGTGGGTCTCGCCGTGGTCGAGTGCCTGCTGCAGCGCGACGAGTGCGGTTTCCGGCTCCATGGGCGGCAGGCCGGCGCGGCTGAGCTTCGCGCGCAGGGTGGGGTCGGCGGCCATGCCGTCGTGTGCCCAGGGGCCCCAGGCGATGCTGGTCGCGGGCAGGCCGTGGGCGCGGCGGTGCTGGGCGAGGGCGTCCAGGCCGGCGTTGGCCGCCGCGTAGTTGGCCTGTCCGGCCGCGCCGAGGGTGCCCGCGAGGGAGGAGAAGAGGACGAACGCGGTCAGGTTGTGTGCGCGGGTCAGTTCGTGGAGGTTGGCGGCGGCCTCGGTCTTGGGGCGCAGGGCGGTGGCGAACCGCTCGGCGTCCATGGTGGCGAGGGTGCCGTCGTCGAGGACGCCTGCGGTGTGGAAGACGCTGGTCAGCGGCTGATCTTCGGGGAGTGAGGCGAGGAGCTGGGCCAGTGCGTCGCGGTCTGCGGGATCGCAGGCGGCGAGGGTGGAGCGGGTGCCGTGGGTGGCGAGTTCGGCGACGAGGTCCTGGGCGCCCGGGGCGTCGGGGCCCCGCCTGCTGATGAGCAGCAGATGTTCGGCGCCTTCGCGGGCCAGTCGGCGGGCGAGGGCGGAGCCGATGGTGCCGGTGCCTCCGGTGATCAGGGTGGTGCCGGCCGGGGCCCAGGCGGTCGATCCGCTGGGCTGCTCGGGGTGGGGGGCCCGGACCAGCCGGCGGGCGAAGAGGCCGGAGGTGCGGAGGGCGAACTCCTTGCCGTTCCCGGTGTCGTGGCCGGGGCTGTGGAGTACCGCGCACAGGCGGTCCAGGGCGCGGTCGTCGAGCTGTTCCGGCAGGTCGACGAGGCCGGTCCAGTGGTCGGGGTGTTCGATGGCCGCGGTGCGGCCGAGGCCCCAGAGAGTGGCCTGACCGGGGGCGCTGAGCGGGTCGGAGCGGCCGATGCTGACGGCGCCGCGGGTCGCGCTCCACAGCCGTACGGGGGCGTCGGCGCCGAGCACTGCCTGGAGGAGCGCACCGGTCAGGGCGAGGGCGGCGGGGGTCTCGGGGTGGTGGGTGTCGCGGGCGGTGCCCAGGCCGAGGAGGGAGAGGACGTTGATCTCGTCCGGGGCGCGGTCCGCGTCGCGGTCCCGGTCGCGGGCCTCCTCGATGCGTTGTGCGAGGTGGTCGGCGTCCGGGGGCAGGTTCAGGGTGGTGACGGTCGCGCCGTGCCGGGCGAGTGCGGTGGTGAGGGCGTCGGCGACGGGCTGGTGGTCCTCCGGGCCCTCGGCGGGGACGACGAGCAGCCAGTGGGCCGGTGCGGTCGTGGTGGCGTGCGGCTCGACCGGCTCCCAGTGCTCGGTGTACCGCCAGGTCCGGGCGGTGGAGTGCTGTTGCTGGTCGCGGTGGAAGGCCGCGAGTGCGGGGACGACCGGTTCGAGGAGGGAGCGGTCGAGGCTGAGGCTGTCGGCGAGTTCGGGCAGGTTCTGCTGCTCGACGGCGGTCCAGAACGCGGAGTCGGCCGGCCGGCTGCCGGGCGCGTCGTCGGGGGGTGTGGCGTTGAGCCAGTAGCGGGTGCGCTGGAACGCGTAGGTGGGGAGGTCGACGCGGCGCGCGCCGGGCAGCAGGGCGGCCCAGTCGAGGGGGGCGCCGGAGAGATGGAGTCCGCCGACCGCGGTGAGCAGGCTTTGGGCCTCGGGGGTGTCCTTGCGGAGGAGGGGGGCCAGCAGCCGGTCGCCGTCAGGGAGGCAGGCCGCGGCCAGCGCGGTGAGGGTGCCGTCGGGGCCGAGTTCGACGAGCCGGGTGACGTGGCGTTCGGCGAGGGCCCGGACGCCGTCGGCGAAGCGTACGGCCTGGCGGGCGTGGCGCACCCAGTAGTCGGGGCTGCACAGTTCGTCGGGGGTGGCGAGGCGGCCGGTGACATTGGAGATGACGGGGGTCCGCGGCTGCCGGTAGGTGAGGTCGCGGGCGGTGGTGCGCAGGTCCGCCAGCATCGGGTCCATGAGCGGCGAGTGGAAGGCGTGGCTGACCCGCAGTCGGGAGACCTTGCGTCCCAGGTCCCTGAAGTGTCCGGCGAGGGTGTCCACGGTGGCTTCGTCGCCGGCGATGACGGTGGCCTCGGGGCCGTTGACCGCGGCGATGCCCACCCGGTCCGCGGTGTCCGTCAGCAGCGGCCGCACCTCGGCTTCGGTCGCCTGGAGGGAGGCCATGGCTCCGCCGGGCGGGAGTGCCTGCATCAGCCGGCCGCGGGCCGCCACCAGCCGGCAGGCGTCCGGGAGGGACAGCACGCCGGCGCAGTGTGCGGCGGCCAGTTCGCCGATCGAGTGGCCCATCACGACGTCGGGCTGGATGCCCCACGAGGTCAGCAGCCGGAAGAGGGCCACCTCGAAGGCGAAGAGGGCGGGCTGGGTGTTGCCGGTGCGGTCCAGCTGTGCCGGGTCGTCGCCGAAGACGGTGGCGCGCAGCGGCAGTTCGAGCTCCGGGTCGAGGTGTGCGCAGGCGGCGTCGAAGGCCTCGGCGAAGGCCGGGAACGTGTCGTACAGCTCGCGGCCCATGCCGAGGCGCTGGGCGCCCTGCCCGGTGAACAGGAACGCGGTCTTGCCGCGGAGGGGGGAGCCGGTGAGCGCACCTGCGGCGTCGGGTCCCTCCTCGGCGAGTGCGGCCAGCTTGCGGTGCAGTTCGGCGGGGCCGGTGCCGAGCAGGACCGCACGGTGCTCGAAGGCGGACCGGGAGGTGGCGAGCGAGTAGGCCAGATCCCGCGGGTCCGTGTCGGGGTGGGCCTCCAGGTGGGTCAACAGACGGCCGGCCTGTGCCCGCAGGGCTTCCGCGCTGCGGGCGGAGAGCACCCACGGGAGGTGCGGAAGGCGGGCCGCGGTGTGGTGCGGGGCTGCTTCGGCGGCCTGTTCCCGGCCCGCCGCGGCCGGTTCCGGGTCGTCCGGGGAGGGAGCCGGGGCCTCCGGGGCCTGTTCCAGGATGGTGTGCGCGTTGGTGCCGCTGATGCTGAACGACGAGACGGCGGCGCGGCGCGGCCGGGCAGCATCCGGCCAGGTCACGGGCTCGGTCAGCAGCCGGACGTGGCCCGCCGACCAGTCCACGTGGGTGGAGGGCCGGGCGGTGTGCAGGCTCTGCGGCAGGACGCCGTGCCGGAGCGCCAGCACCATCTTGATCACGCCGGCCACTCCCGCGGCCGCCTGGGTGTGCCCGATGTTGGACTTCACCGACCCCAGCCACAACGGCCGGTCGGCGTCGCGATCCTGACCGTACGTCGCGAGCAGCGCCTGTGCCTCGATCGGGTCACCCAGCGTCGTACCGGTGCCATGTGCCTCGACGGCGTCCACGTCGGCGGCGGTCAGCCCGGCGCCGGTGAGCGCGGAGCGGATCACCCGTTGCTGGGCGGGGCCGTTGGGGGCGGTGAGGCCGTTGGAGGCACCGTCCTGGTTGAGGGCGCTGCCGCGGAGCAGGGCGAGCACCGGGTGGCCGTTGCGGCGGGCGTCGGAGAGCCGTTCGACCAGCAGCATCCCGGCGCCCTCGCCCCAGCCGGTGCCGTCGGCGTCGTCGGAGAACGGCTTGCAGCGGCCGTCGCCGGCGAGTCCGCCCTGCCGGTCGAACTCGACGAAGGCGGCGGGAGTGGACATGATCGCGACCCCGCCGGCAAGGGCGAGGTCGCATTCGCCCGCCCGGAGGGACTGCGCGGCGAGGTGCAGCGTGACCAGCGAGGACGAGCAGGCGGTGTCGACGGTGACGGCGGGGCCTTCGAGGCCGAGGGCGTAGGCGACCCGGCCCGAGACGACGCTTCCGGTGGTGCCGGTGAGGATGTGCCCTGCGACGCCCTCGGGGACGTTGCCGCGCAGCCCGGCGCCGTACTCCTGATTGCTGCAGCCCGCGAAGACGGCCGTGCTGCTGCCGCGCAGCGTCGTCGGGTCGATGCCCGCCCGCTCCAGCGCCTCCCAGGACACCTCCAGCAGGAGCCGCTGCTGCGGGTCGGTGGCCAGTGCCTCGCGCGGGCTCATACCGAAGAACTGCGGGTCGAACGCGTCGGCGGTGTGGACGAAACCGCCACGGGTGGCGGCCACATCGAGTGCGCTCAGGTCCCACCCGCGGTCGGCGGGGAACTCCGACAGCGCGTCGACGCCCCCGGCGAGCAGCTGCCAGTACTCCTCGGGAGTCTGCACACCGCCCGGGAAGCGGCAGCTCATGGCGACGATGGCGAGGGGTTCACCGGCGGCGTCGACCAGCTGCTGATTCTGTTTGCGCAGCCGGTCGTTCTCCCGCAGCGAGGCCCGGAGGGCTTCGACGATCTGATCCGCGGACGTGGCCATTGGTCAGCTCTCCATCATTCCGGCTTCGTCAGGTGGGTGCGTCGGGACGGCGGTGCTCAGCCGTCCGCTGCGCCGAACGCGAGGCGCACAAGGTCGTCGACTTCCATGCTTTCGAGGGCGTCCGGGGCGGGGGCGGAGTCGACGCGGCCCTCGCGGCCGGTGCCGGACGTCGTCGCCTCTGCCAGCGCCAGCAGGTCATCGAGCAGTCCGGCCGCCCGCAGGCGTTCGACGGGGATGGCGGCCAGGGCCTCCCGTACCGCTGCGTCGTCCTCCGGTACGGCGGCCTGCCCCGCGGGATGACCGGGGGCCAGCTCCGCGCACAGGTGGTCGGCGAGGGCCAGCGGAGTGGGGTGGTCGAAGACGAGCGTGGCGGGCAGCAGGGCGCCGGTCGCGGTACCGAGCCGGTTGCGCAGCTCCACCGCGGTCAGCGAGTCGAAGCCGAGGTCCTTGAACGACTGCTGGTCACCGACCTCGGCCGCGGAGGCATGACCGAGTACCGCGGCGACCTGGGCGCACACCACGTCGAGTACGGCATGGTGCGCCTCGTCGCGGGTCAGAGTGGCGAGCGTGCGGGTCAGTGTCTCGGCGGAGCCCGCTCCGGCGGGTGCCGCCGCAGCCGCGGCCACCGTCCGGCGAGGTGCGGTCGGCAGGAGGCCGCTCAGCAGCGGTGGTACGGGCCCGCCCGAGCCCAGGGCGCGGCGGTCGACCAGCATCGGCAGCAGGGCTGCCTCGGGCCGGCCGAGCGCCGCGTCGTGGAGGGCGAGCCCGCGCTCGGGAGGCAGGGCGGGCAGGCCGGCGCGTGCCATGCGCTGCAGGTCGGCTTCAGTGAGTCCGCTGGTCATGCCCGTTGACCGGGACCACGGCCCCCAGGCGAGCGAGGTCGCGGGCAGCCCGGCGGCCCGGCGCTCGGCGGCGAAGGTGTCGCAGAAGGCGTTGGCGGCCGCGTAGTTGGCCTGTCCCGGCGCGCCGAACACACCGGCGGTCGAGGAGAAGACGAGGAACGCCGCCAGGTCCTCGTCACGGGTGAGTTCATGCAGATGGACCGTGGCATCGGCCTTGGGGCGCAGGACCGCGGACAGCCGCTGCGGGGTGAGCGAGGTGACGACGGTGTCGTCGAGTACGCCTGCGGTGTGCACGACGGCGGTGAGGGGGTGCTCCTTCGGCGCCGAGTCCAGCAGCCCGCTCAGTGCCTCGCGGTCGGACACATCACACGCCACGACCTCGACCTCGGCACCCAGCCCCGCCAGCTCCTCCACCAAGGCATCCGCCCCCGGAGCCTGCGGACCCCGACGACTCGCCAGCAGGAGATGACGTACGCCGTGCTCGGCGACCAGGTGCCGGGCCACCAACGCCCCCAGGCCACCCGTCCCACCCGTGACCAGCACCGTCCCCTCCGCATCCAGCGGAACGGGCATCGTCAGCACGACCTTGCCCACATGCCGCGCCTGACTCAGGAACCGGAACGCCTCAGGAGCCTTCCGCACATCCCACGCCGTCACCGGCAACGGCTCCAGCACACCCCCCTCGAACAACTCCCGCACCTGCGCGAACATCTCCCCGATCCGGTCAGGGCCCGCCTCGATCAGATCGAAGGCCTGATAGCGCACACCCTCGTGGCCCGCCGCCACCTCCCCCGGGTCACGGACATCCGTCTTGCCCATCTCCAGAAAGCGCCCACCCCGCGGCAACAACCGCAGCGACGCATCCACGAACTCTCCCGCCAGCGAATCCAGCACCACATCCACGCCCCGGCCACCACTCGCCGCCAGGAACGCCCCCTCGAAGTCCAGATCACGCGACGAAGCGATATGCGCCTCATCCAGCCCCAGAGCCCGAAGCGCCCCCCACTTCCCCGGACTAGCAGTGGCGAACACCTCCGCCCCCACATGACGCGCCAACTGCACCGCGGCCATCCCCACACCACCCGCACCGGCATGCACCAGCACGGATTCACCTGCCTGGAGACCGCCCAGCTCCACCAACGCGAAATACGCCGTCAGGAACACCACCGGAACCGACGCCGCCTGCGCGAACGACCAGCCCTCCGGAACCCGGACCACCATCCGCTCATCAGCCACCGCGAGGGGGCCGAAGGACTGGGGGAACAACCCCATCACCCGGTCCCCCGGCGCCAGTCCAAGGACGCCCGGACCGGCCTCCGTCACCACGCCCGCCCCCTCCAGGCCGAACGCTCCGGCATCTCCCGGGTACATGCCGAGCACGTTCAGCACATCGCGGAAGTTCACCCCGGCCGCCCGCACCGCGAGGCGCACTTCGCCTCGTCCCAGCGGTCGTGTGGCGTCGTCGTGGGGCATGAGGGTGAGGTGGTCGAGGGTGCCCTTGCCGGTCATGCCGAGGCGCCAGCAGGTGCCGTCGACGGGCTCGCGCAACGCGGTGCCGTCGTGGACGGGGGCGACCCTGGGCAGGTGCACGGTGCCGCCGCGGACGGCGAACTGGGGCTCGTTCGTGGCCAGTGCGGCGGGCAGTGCGGCGTACGAGGTGTCCTGGCCGTCGAGGTCGGCGAGGACGAACCGGCCGGGGTGCTCGGACTGCGCCGAGCGCACCAGGCCCCAGATGGGGGCAGCCGCGGCGTCGTGGTGGGTGGTGCCGGGGGCGTCGACGGCTCCCCGGGTGACGAAGACGAGGCGGGCCGCGGCGGGCGGGTCCGTCAGCCATCGCTGGACCAGTGCGAGTGCGCCGGTCGCCGCCTCGTGCGGGTCGGTGGCGGGGAGTTCCACGAGGACGGTGCCGGTGGTCTCGTGGAGAGCGGACGGACCGGTCAGCCGGGTCACGGTCCGGCCCGCGCCGTCCAGGCCGCCGGCGAGGGCCTCGCTGTCCAGGACGTGGAGGCGGGCCGGCTCCTCGGGCGGCGTCGTGGGCGTCGGGGCCACGGGCCAGTCCAGGTGGTAGAGGGGATCGGAGGGCCGGGCGGAGAGCGCGAGGTGGTCGGTGGACATCTCGCGCAGCGTCAGTGACGCGATGTCGGCGACGGGCCGGCCTTCGGCGTCGGCGAGGGTGAGGGCCACGGTGCCGGGTGCGGACAGGTCGCAGCGGACCCGCAGCTGCGTCGCCCCGGTGGCGTGGAGCTGCACCCCACGCCAGGAAAAGGGCAGCCGTCCGCTCTCGGTGTCCTCCGTCGGCAGGAACGCGGACGCGTGCAGAGCGGCGTCGAGCAGCGCCGGGTGGAGCGCGAAGCGGTCCGCGTCCTGGTGTGCGGGCTGGGGCAGGGTCACCTCGGCGAGTACCTGGTCGCCGTGGCGCCAGGCGGCACGCAGTCCCTGGAAGAGCGGTCCGTAGTCGAACCCGCCCGCGCTCAGTCGCTCATAGAGGTCCTCGACCGGGAGCGGCTCGGAGCCGGCGGGCGGCCAGGCCGACGGGGCCGGTGCCGTGGGCTCCGGGTGGGCGGCGGAGAGGGTACCGGTGGCGTGCAGGGTCCAGGGCTCTCCGGGAGCCGGGTCGACGTGGCGGGCATGGACGGTGAAGGGCCGGCGGCCCTGGCCGTCGTCGGCGCCGAGGGCCGCCTGCAGGTCCATCGGGTCCCGCTCGGCGAGTACGAGAGGACTGACCAGGGTCAGGTCCTCGACGTGGGGGCAGTCGGCCCGGTCGCCCGCCAGGAGGGCGAGTTCGAGGAAGGCCGTACCGGGGACGACAGCGGTGCCCGCGAGAGCGTGGTCGGCGAGCCACGGCTGGTCGCGTACCGAGAGCCGGCCGGTGAACAGGTGGCTGCCGTCGGCGAGTTCGACGGTCGCGCTCAGCAGCGGGTGGCCGGCCGGGCTGACGCCCGCGGTGGCGAGGGCCCGCGGGGTCGGCCAGTAGCGCTGTCGCTGGAAGGGGTAGGTGGGCAGGTCGGTGACGGCCGTGCGTCCAGGGCGGGCGTTGGCGACGGCGGACCAGTCGAGGTCCGCGCCGTGGACCTGGGCGCGGGCGAGGCCGTCGAGCAGCGAGCGGGACTCGGACGTCCGGTCGCGGAGCAGCGGGATGACGGCCGTGCCGGTGGAGTCGGGGGGCAGGCAGCCGGCTGCCATGGCGGAGAGGGTGCCGTCGGGGCCGAGTTCGACGTAGCGCTGTACGCCCTGCTCGGCGAGTGCGCGGACGCCGTCGTGGAAACGGACGGCGCCCCGCGCCTGACGTACCCAGTAGTCGGGGAGGTGCAGTGCGGTGGCGACCTCGCCGGTCAGGTTGGACACCACGGGGATGCGCGGCTCGTGGTAGGTGAGCCCCTCGGCGACCGTGCGGAACGCGTCGAGCATCGGGTCCATGTGCGGTGAGTGGAAGGCATGGCTGACCCGGAGCTGCTTGGTCCTGCGGCCGTCGGCGGCCAGCCGTTCGGCGATCCGGCTCACCGCGGGACGGTCGCCGGAGAGCACGACGGAGCCGGGGCCGTTGACGGCGGCGATGCACACCTGCTGGCCGAGTCCGTCGAGCAGCGGCAGCACCTCGGCCTCCGTCGCCTGGACGGCGACCATGGCGCCGGTCTCCGGGAGTTCCTGCATGAGCCGGCCGCGGGCGGCGACCAGCGCGCAGGCGTCGGGCAGGGAGAACACCCCGGCGAGGTGCGCGGCGGTCACCTCGCCGATGGAGTGGCCCAGCAGGTAGTCGGCGCGCAGACCGGCCCTTTCGCCGAGGCGGTGGAGGGCGGTCTCCATGGCGAACAGGGCGGGCTGGGTGTACTCCGTCCGGTGGAGCAGACCGTCGGTGTCGTGGAACATGACGTCGCGCAGCGGTCGGCCGAGAGAGTCGGCGAAGTGCTCGCAGACCTCGTCGAGGGCCTGGGCGAACACCGGGAAGGCCTCGTACAACTCCCGCCCCATTCCGGACCGTTGTGCGCCCTGCCCGGTGAACAGGAAGGCAGTGGGTGCGCCGGGACGGACCACGCCGTGGGCGGCTCCGGTTGCCGGCTCCTCGCCGGAGGCCAGTCCGCCGAGGGCGGAGAGCAGGGTGGCGCGGTCGGTGCCGTGGACGACCGCACGGTGCTCGAAGGAGGCGCGGGTGGTGGCCAGGGCGTGGCCGACGGCCGCGACGGGCAGCTCCTCGTGGCGTTCGGCGTGGGTGTGCAGGGCCGTGGCCAGGGCGCGGAGCGCCTCGGGGCTGCGGGCGGACAGCGGCCAGACGACCGGCAGCGCGGTGGTGCCGGCGGCGGCCGGTGTGTCCGGCTGCGCGCCGTCCGCCGGTGCGGCGGGCCCGGCCGGTTCCGGGGTGGCCGGTGCGAGTTCCGGGGTGGCCTGTTCGAGGATGAGGTGCGCGTTGGTGCCGCTGAAGCCGAAGGAGGAGACCCCGGCTCTGCGGGGGCGGCCGTGATCGGGCCACGGGAGGGGGGCGGCCAGGAGTTCCACGGCGCCTTCGGCCCAGTCGACGTGGGACGAGGGCGCATCGATGTGCAGCGTCCGCGGCAGCAGGCCATGGCGTATGGCCTGCACCATTTTGATCACCCCGGCCACGCCGGACGCGGCCTGGGTGTGTCCGATGTTGGACTTCACCGACCCGAGCCGGAGCGGCCGGTCAGCGGGGCGCTGCTGGCCGTAGGTGGCGAGCAGCGCCTGTGCCTCGATCGGGTCGCCGAGGGTGGTGCCGGTGCCATGTGCCTCGACGGCGTCGACCTCACCGGCCGTGAGCCGGGCGTCGGCGAGCGCCGCCCTGATCACCCGTTGCTGGGAGGGGCCGTTGGGCGCCGTGAGGCCGTTGCTCGCGCCGTCGGAGTTGATGGCGCTGCCGCGGACGACGGCCAGTACCGGGTGTCCGTTGCGCCGGGCGTCGGACAGCCGCTCGACCAGCAGCATCCCGGCACCCTCGCCCCAGCCGGTGCCGTCGGCACCGTCGGCGAAGGCCTTGCAGCGGCCGTCGGCGGACAGCCCGCGCTGGCGGCTGAACTCCAGGAACGCGGCAGGGGTCGACATCACGGTGACACCGCCCGCCAGGGCGAGCGAGCACTCCCCCGACTGGAGGGCGCGTACGGCCCAGTGCAGGGCGACGAGCGAGGAGGAGCATGCCGTGTCGACGGTGACGGCCGGGCCTTCGAGGCCGAAGGAGTAGGCGATCCGGCCGGAGACCACGCTCGCCGCGTTGCCCGTTCCCAGGTATCCGTCCACGGCCTCGGCGGCGTTGCCCAGGACGGTGGTGTAGTCCTGCCCGTTGGTGCCGGCGTAGACGCCCGTACGGCTGCCGCGCAGGGAGTGCGGGTCGATCCCGGCCCGCTCGAACGCCTCCCAGCAGACCTCCAGCAGGATGCGCTGCTGCGGGTCCATGGCGAGGGCCTCGCGGGGCGAGACACCGAAGAATCCGGCGTCGAAGCGGTCGACTTCGGTGAGGAAGCCGCCCCGGCGGGTGTACGTGGTTCCCTCGTGCTCGGGGTCGGGGTCGTACAGTGCCGCGGTGTCCCAGCCACGGTCTTCGGGGAACTCCCCGATGGCGTCGCCGCCGGCGGCCAGGAACTCCCAGAACGCGTCCGGTGTCCGGATGCCGCCCGGGAAACGGCAGCTCATCGCCACGATGGCGACGGGCTCACCGGCTGTCGTGGCGTCGGTACCTGATGCGGTCAACTCCTTTGTATCGCCGAGCAGTTCGGCCAGCAGGTAGGTGGCGACGGCCGAGGGCGTGGGGTGGTCGAAGACCAGGGTGGCCGGCAGCCGGAGTCCGGTCCGGCGGCCGAGCGCGTTGCGCAGTTCGAGGGCGGTCAGGGAGTCCAGGCCGAGATCCTCGAAGGCCCGGTCGGCGTCGACCCGGCCCGCCGAGCTGTGGCCGAGGACGGTGGCGATCTCGGCGCGTACGAGGTCGAGGACCTGGGCGTGGCGCTCTTCCGGTGCCAGGGCGGCCAGTTCCCGGGCCGCCGGGGTCCCGGCGCCCGCGCCCCGTCCGAGCGCCGGGGCCGCGGTCCGCTTGGCGGGACGGCCGGCGAGTTCCCGGAGCAGGGGGGCAACCGCGGGGCCGCTCCTGCGGATCGCGGCGACATCGAGCGGCACCGGGACGGGTACCGCCCGGCCCTGGGACAGACAGCGGTCGAACAGGGCGAGGGCCACCTCGGTGGACAGCGCGCCGACACCGCCCCGGTCCATCCGCCGCCGGTCCGTCTCGTCGAGGCGGGCGCTCATCTCGCTGCGCTCCGCCCACATGCCCCAGCCGAGGGCGAGGGCCGGGCGGCCCTCGGCGCGGCGGCGGTGGGCGAGCGCTTCCAGAAAGGCGTTACCGGCGGCGTAGTTGCCCTGGCCGGGACCGCCGAAGGTGGCGGCCGCCGAGGAGAACAGGACGAAGGCCGACAGATCGAAATCCCGGGTGAGCCGGTCGAGGTTGACCGCGGCATCGGCCTTGGGGCGCAGGACGGTGGCCATCCGCTCGGGGGTCAGGGAGGAGATCACCCCGTCGTCGAGCACACCGGCGGCGTGCACGACCGCTCCCAGAGGGTGTGCTTCGGGGAGGGTGGCAATCAGGTCGACGAGGGCCGCGCGGTCGGCGACGTCGCAGGCGGCGAGAGTCACCCGGGCACCCAACTCACGCAATTCGGCCGCCAGTTGGACGGCACCAGGTGCGGCGTCCCCGCGCCGTCCGACGAGCAGCAGATGGCGTACGCCGTGGCCGGTCACCAGGTGTCGGGTCACGGCGGCGCCCACGGTCCCGGTGGCCCCGGTTACCAAGACGGTGCGGAACGCGTCGAAGCGGGCCGCGGCGGTGGGGTGCTCGGCGGTCCGGGAAGGCTGGGGAAGCCGGGTCAGACGAGGGGCCAGGATGCGCGCGGCGCGGACGGCGAGCTGCGTCTCCCCCGACTCCACGGCCGCGCTGACCACGGCGGTGGGCAGGGCATCGCCGTCGCCGTCGGTGTCGGCGTGGGCGTCCACGTCCACCAGCAGGAAGCGGTCGGGGTTCTCCGACTGCGCCGAGCGCACCAGGCCCCATACCGCGGCGGCGGGCAGGTCCGTGACGGTCTCGTCCGGGGAGGTGGCGACGGCGCCCCGGGTGAGGAAGACCAGGCGTGCGTCGGCGAGGCCCGGCCGGGCGAGCCAGTTCTGCAGCAGCGTCAGGGCGTGCACGGCCGAGATGTGGGCGGCGTCAGCCGGTTCATCGGACTCGGCGACCGGGGCCACGTCGGCGGTCCGCCAGGGCACGACGACCAGGTCGGGGGCGTCGGCGCCCTGTTCCACGGCCGTGGCGAGTGCGTTCAGCTCACCGTGGAACGCGGGTTCGTGCGCGTCGGCTCCGGCCCCTTCTGCGTCGGCCCCGGTCCCTTCCGCTTCGGCGCCGGCCCCTTCCGCCCCGAGGACGGCGATCCGGCAGGGCCGCTGCTGCGGGGTGGGCGGCCGCAGCCCGGTCCACTCGACGGTGAAGAGATCGTCGCGGCCGTCGGGGCCCGGCGGCGGTCCGAACTCGGTGGCGGGTACGGGGGTGACGGAGCCGAACGAGGCGACCGGCTCGCCGAGTTCGTCGGTGAGGTGGATGTCCAGACCGCCGTCGGCCGCGGGCGCGAGGCGGGCGCGCACCGATTCCGCGGCCACCGCGTGCAGCACGCAGTCACGCCAGGACACGGCGACGGCGTCGGGGTGCCCCGCCGCCGGGAGTGCCTGGAGCACGGCGTCGAGCAGCGCCGGGTGGAGGGCGAACCGGGCCGCGTCGCCGCGGTACTCCTCGGGCAGTGCGGCCTCGGTGAACACCGTGTCGCCCTGTCGCCAGACGCTTCCCGGCCCGCCGGACGGGTGGCCGTGCGGGGCCGCGTCGTCCGCCCGCGCCGTGCGGAGCGGGTCGGTGTCGACGGGCGGCCAGGTCCGCAGGTCGTGGCCGGGGAGTGGGGGCGACTGCGCGGTGAGCGTGCCGTGGGCGTGCCGGGTCCACGGCGTCTCGTCGTCCGGCCGGTCGGCGGGGCGGGAGTGCACGGTGAGGGTGCGCTGCCCGCCCGGTTCAACGGCGGCGTCGAGTACCACCTGGATCTCGACGGCGGAGTGCTCGGGCAGGACGAGGGGAGCGTCCACCCTGAGTTCGGCGAGGTGCTCGCAGCCGGCGACCGCGCCGAGGTGCAGGGCGAGGTCGAGGTAGGCGCTCGTGGGGAGCTGGACAATGCCGTCGGCCGCCTGGTCGGCGAGCCAGGGGTGTGCGGAGGGCGTGAGGCGTCCGGTGGAGACGAGGGCGCCGCGGTCCGCCAGTGTGATGGCGGTCGGCAGCAGGGGGTGTTCGCCCTTGCGGTGCGCGGTGGCCGCGTCGGGGGCCAGCCAGTAGCGCTCGCGCTGAAAGGCGTAGGTGGGCAGGTCGACACGGTCAGCGGCGGGGAAGAGCCGGTCCCAGTCGGGGCTCGCGCCGCGGGTGTGCAGCGCGCTCAGGGCGGTGAGGACGCTGTGGGTTTCGGCCCGCTCCTTGCGCAGAGCGGGGACGAGAAGATGGCCGGTGTCCACGTCGAGGCAACCCTGGGCCAGGGCGGTGAGCGTGGCGTCGGGGCCGATTTCGAGGAAGCGGGTGACGCCGCGCTGCTCCAGTGCCCGGATGCCGTCCGCGAACCGCACGGCCTCGCGTACGTGCCGCACCCAGTACTCGGCGGTCCCCAGGTCGGTGGCCGGCTCCCCGGTCACGTTGGAGATGACCGGGAACTGTGGCTGATGGAACGTCACGCCCTCTGCCACCGCACGGAATTCGGCGAGCATGGGGCTCATCAGCGGGGAGTGGAAGGCATGGCTGACCCGGAGTCGCCTGACCTTGCCGCCCTGCTGCTCGAAGTGCCGGACGAGCCGGGTGAGCGCGCCCTCGTCGCCGGCCACGACGGTCGTCCGGGGTCCGTTGACGGCGGCGATGCTCAGCCGTTCACCGGTATCGGCCAGCAGCGGCAGCACCTCGTCCTCGGCGGCCCGGAGGGAGAACATCGCGCCGCCGGGCGGCAGTTCCTGCATCAGGCGGCCGCGCGCTGCCACGAGCCGGCAGGCGTCCGGCAGCGAGAGGACACCGGCGACATGCGCGGCGGCCAGCTCCCCGATGGAGTGGCCGAGCACGAAGTCGGGCGCCAGGCCCCAGGATGCGACGAGCCGGAAGAGTGCCACCTCGAAGGCGAACAGGGCGGGCTGGGTGTAGCCGGTCCGGTCCAGCGCGGCCGCTTCCCGGCCGAAGACGACATCCGCGAGCGGCTGGGGCAGCTCCGGGTCGAGGTGGGCGCAGATCTCGTCGAAGGCCGCCGCGAAGACGGGGAACGCCGCGTGGAGCTCACGACCCATCCCTAGTCGCTGGGCTCCCTGGCCCGCGAAGAGGAACGCCGTCTTGCCGCGGCCCGCCGTTCCCCGGACGGCTGCGGTGTCGTCCCCCTGCGCGAACCTGGTGAGGCGCTGCAGCAGTTCCTCGCGGTTCTCGCCCAGCACCACCGCGCGTTCCTCGAAGGCGGTACGGGTGGTGGCGAGCGAGGCGGCGATCTCCACGGTGCCGACGGTCTCGGGCAACTCACCGATGTGGGCAAGCAGTTGATGCGCCTGCGCCCTGAGGGCCGGTTCGCTGCGGGCGGAGAGTACCCAGGGCACGACCGGGAGCGGCGTGGCGGGGCGCGGCGCCTCGGCGTCCTGCTCGGCGGAAGGGGCGGGCTCCGTCGCGTCCGGGCCGGTCTCGGCGGGCGGGGCCTGTTCGAGCACAGCGTGGGCGTTGGTCCCGCTGACCCCGAAGGCCGAGACCCCGGCGCGCCGTGGCCGGTCGGTGTCGGGCCAGTCGACGGCGTCGCCGAGCAGCCGGACCTCGCCCTCGCTCCAGTCGACGTGGGTGGAGGGCCGCTCGGCGTGCAGGGTGCGGGGCAGCACGCCGTGCCGCATCGCCTGCACCATCTTGATGACTCCGGCGACACCGGCCGCTGCCTGGGTGTGGCCGATGTTGGACTTGACCGTGCCGAGCCACAGCGGGTGGCCGGCTTCCCGTTCCTGGCCGTACGTGGCGAGCAGCGCCTGTGCCTCGATGGGGTCGCCGAGGGTGGTGCCGGTGCCGTGCGCCTCCACGGCGTCCACGTCGGACGCGGTCAGCCCGGCGGCGGTGAGCGCCGCGCGGATGACCCGCTGCTGGGACGGTCCGTTGGGGGCGGTCAGTCCGCTGCTCGCCCCGTCCTGGTTGACGGCGGTGCCCCGTACGAGTCCGAGGATGCGACGGCCGTTGCGGCGGGCGTCGGAGAGCCGTTCGAGCAGGAGCAGGCCGGCGCCCTCGCCCCAGCCGGTGCCGTCGGAGTCGTCGGAGAAGGCCTTGCAGCGGCCGTCGGCGGACAGCCCGCGCTGGCGGCTGAACTCCAGGAAGGTGACGGGGGTGGACATCACCGTCACGCCGCCGGCGAGGGCGAGGGAGCACTCGCCCTGGCGCAGTGCGTTGCAGGCCAGATGCAGGGCGACCAGTGAGGAGGAGCAGGCGGTGTCGACGGTCACCGCCGGGCCTTCGAGGCCGAAGGTGTAGGCGATCCGGCCGGAGGCGATGCTGGCGGCGCTGCCGTTGCCCAGGTGTCCTTCGAGGCCGGCGGGCGGCTCGGTGAACCGCGAGCCGTAGTCGTTGTACATGACGCCGACGAACACCCCGGTGGGGCTGCCCTTGAGGGCCTGCCGCCGCAGACCTGCCCGTTCGAACGCCTCCCAGGACGTTTCGAGGAGCAGGCGCTGCTGTGGGTCGGTCGCCAGTGCCTCGCGGGGCGACATGGCGAAGAAGTCCGGGTCGAAGTCGGCGGCGTCGTGGAGGAAGCCGCCTTCCCGGGTGTAGCAGGTGCCTGGGTGAGCGGGGTCCGGGTGGTAGAGGGAGTCCACGTGCCAGCCGCGGTCCTCCGGGAAGGGGGTGATGCCGTCGGTGCCGTCGGCGACCAGCTGCCAGAGGTCTTCCGGCGAGCGCACTCCGCCGGGGTAGCGGCAGCTCATGGCCACGATCGCGATGGGCTCGCGTTCGCGGGCCTCCTTGTCCCGCAGACGCTTGCCGGTGCGGTGGAGGTCCGCTGTCACCCGTTTCAGATAGTCGCGGAGCTTTCCCTCGCTCACAGTTCAGCTCCCTTCCCCGGACCGCTCGGCGGACCGGCGGCCTGCCGCACACCGGCGGCCGCCACGCTGGAATCCTCTATTCGCTGATCACATTCTGTGGGCGTGGATCGGCCGATCAGCGCGTCGGCCGGTGACTCTAAGAGAACCCCTAGGAGGTGTTCCGGCAGCTTCGACGGCATGCCCGGGAGCCCGCCGGCACCGGCTCAGGGTGTCCTGCGGGAAAGGGGGCCACGGCTTGGGCCTGCCTGCTGAAGTGCTGCCGGACGGTACCGGCTCCGGCGGCGCCTCAGTGGGCGGCCGGAGCCGGTGTGCGGGCGGGCGGTCAGCCCGTCATGACCCGCCGAGTTCCTGCTCGATGAAGTCGAACAGCTCGTCGTCCGATGCCTGGTCCAGCCGGTCCTCCAGCCCGGCGTCCGGGTCCTCGGGGAGGCTGTCGAGCCGGTCCATGAGTCCCTGCAGCCGACTGCGCAGCGAGGACCTGGCGGCCGTGTCGTCCATGAGCCGCTCGGTCTGTGCCTCCCAGGCGTCGAGCGAGCCGGGTGCGGGGTCGCCGTTGGCCGGCCGCTGCTCCACCGCGGGGCCCAGCCTGCCGAGCAGATGGTCGGCGAGGCCCCCCGGTTCCGGGTAGTCGAACAGCAGGGTCGCGGGCAGCCTGGTCCCGGTCACGGTGGTGAGCCGGTTGCGCAGCTCGACGGCGGTCAGCGAGTCGAAGCCCAGCTCCAGGAAGCCGCGCTCGGGGTCGATCGCGTCGGCCGAGCTGTGGCCCAGCACCAGCGCGGCCTGGCCCAGGACGGCGTCGAGCACCGCCTGGCGCCGGTCGGTCTCCGGCAGCGCGGCGAGGCGGGTGCCGAGCTGATCGGCCTGGGCGGCGGGCGCGGGGCCCGGCCGTCCGGTCGCCGTCCTGGGCCGCGGGCCGGCCAGCGACCGCAGCAGCGGGGGCACTTCGCCGGCCGCGGTCCGCAGCGCCGCCAGATCGAGCCGGGCCGGGACGAGGAACGGCTCACCCGTGGCGAGTGCCGCATCGAGCAGCGCCAGGGCCTGGTCCGACGGCATGGGGCGCACCCCGCCCCTGGCCATCCGGTGGAGGTCGGTCTCGTCCAGCTTGGTGGTCATCCCGCTGCGTTCGGCCCACAGGCCCCAGGCGAGGGAGACGGCGGGACGTCCGGCGGCCCGCCGGGAGTGGGCGAAGGCATCGAGGAACGCGTTGGCCGCCGCGTAGTTGCCCTGTCCGACCCCGCCGAAGGTCCCGGCGAGCGAGGAGAACAGGACGAACGCCGTCAGGTCGAGGCCACGGGTCAGCTCGTCGAGGTGGAGTACGGCATCGGTCTTGGCCCGCAGCACGGTGTCCACCCGGTCCGCGGTCAGGGACCCGAGCACCCCGTCGTCGAGGACTCCCGCGGTGTGGATCACCGCGCTGAGCGGGCGTTCGGCGGGTACGGAGGCCAGCAGCCGGGCGGTGTCGGCCCGGTCGGTGAGATCGCAGGCGGCGATGTCGACCTCGGCGCCCAACTCGCGCAGCTCCTTCTCCAGTTCGGGCATCCCCTCCGCCGTCCGCCCCCGACGGCCGGCGAGCAGCAGGCCGCGTACGCCATGAGCCGTCACCAGATGACGGGCGACGAGCCGGCCGAGCATGCCGCCGCCCCCGGTGATCAGCACCGTGCCGTCGGCGCCGAGGCCCCGGAACGGCTCGGCCGCCCGGGCCCGCACCAGACGCGGCACCCGGGCCCCGCCCTCGCGGAGCGCGATCTCGGGTTCGCCGGTCGCCAGGGCAGCGGGCAGCGCGGCTGCTGACCGTGCCGTGCCGTCGTGGTCGAGCAGCGCGAAGCGGCCGGGGTTCTCGGCCTTGGCGGTGCGGATGAGGCCCCAGACGGCGGACTGTGCCAGTCCGGGAACCGCGGCGCCGGCCCGGTCCGCCACGGCGTCGCGGGTGCACAGGACCAGCCGCGAGGCGCTGAACCGCTCGTCGCGGAGCCAGTCCTGTGCCAGGTCCAGTGCGTGGTGCACGGCCCGGCGGGTGGCCCCGGCCGGATCGCCCTCGGCCGGCCGGCAGCCGATGAGGACCGTGGCGGGCACCGCGGCCCCGGCGTCGACGGCCGCGGTCAGCGCGGACAGGTCCGGGTACCGGGCGTGGTGGTCACCGGGGACCTGGGGTACGTCCGTGCCGATGACCGCATACGGCTCGGCCGGAGGTTCGCCCAGCGCCAGGTCCGCCCAGTCCATCCGGTACAGGTCGGCCGGCTTCGGTCCGGCGGCGGCCAGCTGTGCGGGGTCGACCGGCCGCAGGACGCAGGCCGGCAGCGCGGCGAGCGGGGCGCCCGAGGCGTCCGCCAGCCGCACTCCGTAGGTGTCGTCGGCCTGTCGGACGAGACGGACCCGCACGGTGTCCGGGCGGGCCGCGGCCGTCGCGGTGACCGCCCGGAAGCTGAAGGGCAGCACGGCCCGTTCGGTGTCGGGTGCGGCCAGGGCGACCGTGTGCAGCGCGGCGTCCAGCAGCGCCGGGTGCAGCACGAAGCCGGTGTCGCGGTACTGCTCGGGCAGGGTGACCTCGGCGAACACCTCCTCGCCCCGGCGCCAGGCGGCCTGCAGACCGCGGAAGGCCGGTCCGTAGGCGAAGCCGTTCGCGGCGGTGCGCTCGTACAGGTCGGAGACGTCGACCGGGTCGGCACCCGGCGGCGGCCAGGCGGTGAGGTCCGCGGGCGTCCCGGTCCCGGACGGGCCGTCGGCAGGCGTCCCGGTCGCGGGCGGGCCGTCGGCGAGGGTGCCCTCGGCGTGCCGGGTCCAGGGCTGCTCCTCACCGTCCGTGCCGGTCGCGGGGCGCGCGTGCACGGACAGCGGGCGGCGGCCCGACTCGTCCGCCTCCCCGACGGTGACCTGAAGCTGCACCGTGCCGTCCTCCGGGACCACCAGCGGGGCCTGCAGGGTGAGCTCCTCCACGTGGCGGGCGCCGGTCCGTTCGCAGACCTGGAGCGCCAGTTCCACGAATCCGGTGCCGGGGAACAGCAGCGTGCCGTCCAGGGCGTGGTCGGCCAGCCACGGCTGGCGCCCCGCCGAGAGCAGCCCGGTGTACAGGGCACCGCCGGAACCGGCGAGCGGCACCGCCGCACCGAGCAGCGGATGCCCCGCCGCCTCCAGCCCCACGGCCGAGACGTCGGTCGGGTCAGCGGCCTCCAGCCAGTACCGCTGCCGCTGGAACGGGTAGGTGGGCAGCGGCACCCGCCGGGCGCCCGAGGACGCGAGGCAGCGCTCCCAGTCCGGGCCGTGGCCGCGCAGATGCAGGTGGGCGAGGGCGGTGGTGAGCGACTCCGGTTCCTCGGTGTCCCGGCGCAGCAGCGCACCGAGGAAGACCCCGTCGGTGGTGGTCAGGCACTCGTCCGCCATGGCGGTCAGCACCCCGGACCCGAGGTCGAGAAGGGTGCGCGCGCCCAGCTCTTCCAGGGTGCGGGCCCCGTCGTGGAAGCGGACCGCCTGCCGTACGTGGCGCACCCAGTAGTCGGGGCTGCACAGCTCCTCGGCCGTGGCCGGGCGGCCGGTGACGTTCGAGACGACGGGTACGGTCGGCGGCTGGTAGCTCAACTCCGCTGCCACGGAAGCGAACTCGTCGAGCATCGCGTCCATGCGGGCCGAGTGGAAGGCATGGCTGACCCGCAGCCGCCTGGTCCGGTGTCCAGCGGCGGCCAGGTGTCCGGCGACCTCGGTGACGGCGTCCTCGTCGCCGCTCAGGACGGTGGCGGCCGGTCCGTTGACCGCGGCGACCGCGACCCTGCCCTCGTACGGTGCGAGCAGCGGCAGGACGTCCTCCTCGGCCGCCTGGACGGACACCATCGCTCCGCCGGCGGGCAGCGCCTGCATCAGCCGGCCGCGGGCGGCGACCAGACGGCAGGCGTCCGCCAGGGAGAACACCCCGGCGACATGTGCGGCGGCCAGTTCCCCGATCGAGTGGCCGAGCAGCAGGTCCGGGCGCACCCCGTAGCTTTCGAGCAGCCGGAACAGGGCGACTTCGAGGGCGAAGAGACCGGCCTGGGTGTAGACGGTCCGGTCGAGGAGGTCCGCCTCGGGTGTGCCGGGCCGGGCGAACAGTACTTCGCGCAGGGGCCGGTCGAGGTGGCCGTCCAGGTGTGCGCAGACCGCGTCCAGGGCGTCGGCGAAGGCGTCATGGGTCGCGTAGAGGCTCCGTCCGGTCCCGGCGCGCTGCGATCCCTGCCCCGGGAAGAGGAAGGCCAGCTTTCCGGGGCGGGCGCGGTCCGCAGCGACCCGTGGGTGCTCCCGGCCGTCGGCGAACGCCCGGAGTGCCGCGGTCAGTTCACCGGTGTCCCGGCCGAGGAAGGCGGCCCGGTCCTCGAATCCGGTGCGCGAGGTGGCCAGGGACAGCGCGATGTCGGCAGGGGTGAACTCGGGCTTGCGGGCGAGGTGTTCCGCCAGCCGCCGGGCCTGGGCCCGCAGGGCCGGTGCGCCGCGGGCGGACAGCAGCCAGGGGACGACGGCCGTCGGCGCGCCCGCGGCCTCCGGCTGACGGCCCTGCGGGGTGACGCCGGACTCGACGGCCACCGGGTCGGGCTCGGGCTCTTCGAGGATCACATGCGCGTTGGTGCCGCTGATGCCGAAGGCGGAGACACCGGCCCGGCGCGGGCCGGCGCCCGGTGTCCACTCCTGCGGCTCGTCCAGCAGCCGCACGTTCCCCGCCGACCAGTCGATGTGCGGCGACGGCTGCGCGGCGTGCAGGGTGCGCGGCAGCACTCCGTGCCGCATCGCCTGCACCATCTTGATGACGCCGGCGACTCCGGCCGCGGCCTGGGTGTGGCCGAGGTTCGACTTGACCGAGCCGAGCCACAACGGGCGTTCCGCGGGCCGTTCCTGGCCGTAGGTGGCGAGGAGCGCCTGCGCCTCGATCGGGTCGCCGAGCCGGGTACCGGTCCCATGGGCCTCGACGGCGTCGATGTCGCCCGTGGACAGTCCCGCGCCGGCCAGCGCCTGGCGGATGACGCGCTGCTGGGAGGGCCCGTTGGGTGCGGTCAGGCCGTTGGAGGCGCCGTCCTGGTTGACGGCCGAGCCCTTGACGACGGCCAGCACCGGGTGTCCACGACGCCGGGCCTCGGACAGCCGCTCCAGCAGGACGACACCGACTCCCTCGGCCCACCCGGCGCCGTCGGCGTCCGCCGAGAACGCCTTGCAGCGGCCGTCGGGAGCGAGTGCCCGCTGCCTGCTGAACTCGATGAAGGTCTGCGGGGTCGAGATCACCGTCACACCGGCGGCCAGCGCGAGCGTGCATTCGCCGGACCGCAGGGCCTGACTCGCCAGATGCAGGGCGACCAGCGACGACGAACACGCCGTGTCCACCGTGACGGCCGGCCCCTCCAGGCCCAGGGTGTAGGCGATACGGCCGGAGGCGACACTGCTCGCGCTGCCCGTCGCCAGATGTCCTTCCATGCCCTCCGGGGCGGTGCCCACACGGGAGCCGTAGTCGTCGTAGTTCGAACCGACGAAGACGCCGGCCGCCGTGCCACGGAGCGTCTCCGGGTCGATGCCCGCCCGCTCGATCGCCTCCCAGGAGGTCTCCAGGAGGAGCCGCTGCTGAGGGTCGATGGCGACCGCCTCACGCGGCGAGATCCCGAAGAACGCCGGGTCGAAGTGGTCGGCGTCGTAGAGGAACCCGCCGTCGCGGGCGTAGAACGTTCCGGGCTTGTCGGGGTCCGGGTCGTAGAGCCGCTCGATGTCCCAGCCGCGGTTGGTGGGGAACCCCGAGACGGCGTCGGTGCCCTCGTCGAGCAGCCGCCACAGGTCCTCGGGTGTGTCGGCCCCGCCCGGATAGCGGCAGCTCATCCCGACGATGACGACCGGATCGTCGTCCACCGGAACGGCGGGTGCGGCCGGGGCCGCGCTCTCCGGCTCCGCGCCGAAGAGCCCGTCGTGCAGGAACACCGTGAGCGCGGCCGCCGTCGGGTGGTCGAACACCAGGGTGACCGGCAACCGCAGGCCGGTCGCCTCGGCGAGCCGGTTGCGCAGCTCGACGGCGGTCAGCGAGTCATAGCCCAGGTCACGGAACGCCCGGTCGGCGGGGATCGCGTCGGCTCGGTCGTGGCCGAGGACGGCGGCGGCCGCGGCCGCTACCTCGTCCAGCAGCGCCGCACGCCGCTCCCCCGGCGCGAGTTCCCGCAGCCGTACGACGAGCGGCACCGCGTCGCCGCGCACCGCGGCCCCCTCGGAGCCGTCGCCGCCCGATGCCTGGACCTCGGGCAGCTCACTCACCGCGGCGACCCTCCGGGCCGTGGCCCTGCGCCAGTCGACGTCCGCGACGACCAGGAACGTCTCGCCCTGGTCCAGGGCCGTCTGCAATGCGGAGACAGCCAGATCGGGGTCCATCGGCGGCACTCCGTCACGGCGGAGCCGCTGCGCCAGTTCCTCACCCACCAGACCGCCGCCGCCCCAGGCTCCCCAGGCGATCGACGTCGCGGGCAGTCCCTCGGCGCGGCGCTGCAGGGCGAGCGCGTCCAGGCAGGCGTTGGCCGCCGCGTAGCTGCCCTGGCCGGGGCCGCCGAGCGTGCCCGCCATGGAGGAGAACAGGATGAACGCCGACAGGTCCAGGTGCCGGGTCGCCTCGTGGAGGGCGAACGCGGCCCCCGCCTTCGGCTCCCACACGGTCTCGGCGCGGTCCGGGGTGAGCTGGTCGATCACCCCGTCGTCGAGGACTCCTGCCGTGTGCACCACCGCGGTCAGCGGCTGTTCCTCCGGCAGGCTCGCGAGGAGTGCCGTCACCGCTGCCCGGTCGCCGACATCACATGCCCGCACGGTTGCCTGTGCTCCGAGCGCGGCCAGCTCCTCGACGAGCGCCTGGGCGCCCGGCGCCTCGGGGCCCCGGCGGCTGACGAGCACGAGTTGCTCCGCGCCGTTGCGGGCGAGCCAGCGGGCGAGGTGCCCGCCCAACGCGCCCGTCCCACCGGTGACCAGGACGGTGCCCTGCGGCCGCCAGCCCTCCCCGGCCGGCGGGTCTCCCGGGAGCGACCGCAGCATCCGGCGGGTGAAGACTCCGGACCCACGCAGCGCCAGCTGGTCCTCGCCGGAGTTCTGCGCCAGCAGCGCGACCAGCCGCCGTCCGGCCCGGTCGTCCCACTCGCCCGGCAGGTCGACGAGTCCGCCCCACCGCTGCGGATACTCGAAGGCGGCGATCCGGCCCAGCCCCCACGCCGTCGCCTGCACCGGGTGGTCGAGGGCCTCGGCACGGTTCACCGACACCGCGCCACGGGTCGCACACCACAGCGGAGCGTCGATCCCGGCGTCACCGAGCGCCTGCAGCAGCGACGTCATCAGGACCAGCCCGGCCGGCAGGGACTCGGTGACGGCCCACGGTTGCTCGTCCAGGGCCACGAGGGAGAGCACCCCGCCAATCGCCCCGGCCGCCGTACCCGCCTCCTCGCGCAGTCGGCCGGCCAGGCGTTCCCGGTCGCCGTCCTCCGCACCGACGGTCACGATCCTGAAGTCCACGGCGCCCGACCGGAGCGCGCGGACAACGCCCTCGGCCGCCGAGGAGTCCTGGTGGCCGTCGGGTACGACGACCAGCCACGTGCCGTCCAAGCCGGTGCGCTCGGGTTCCGGTTGGGGTCGCCAGACGATCCGGTAGCGCCACCCGTCGACCGTGCTCCGCTGCTGCCGTTGCTGGTGCCACAGCGAGAGCGCGGGCAGGACCTCACGCAGCGCACCGTCATCGGACAGCCCGAGCGTCTCGGCGAGAGCGTCCGCATCCGCGCGCTCGACGGTCTCCCAGAATCCGGCGTCGACGAGTCCCGAGGCGGCCGGCCCTGCTGCGGGCTTGTGCGGTGCGAGCCAGTAGCGACGGTGCTGGAAGGCGTAGGTGGGCAGGTCGACGAGCTGCGGACGATGCGCGGCGAACGCCGGGGACCAGTCGACTTCGACACCGTGTACGTACAGCTCGCCGAGGGAGGTGTAGAGGCGCGCCAGACCACCGTCGTCACGGCGCAGCGTCCCCGTCACCACGGCATCCGCACCCGCCGCCTCAGTGGTCTCCTGCACCGGCATCGTCAGGACGGGGTGCGGGCTGACCTCCACGAACACCCGGTGATCCAGCGCCAGCAGCTCACGCACCGCGGGCTCCAGCCGCACCGTCTGCCGCAGATTCGTGAACCAGTACCCGGCGTCCAGCTCCGCCGTGTCCAGCCACTCCCCCGTCACCGTCGAGAAGAACGGCACGGACGACGTCCGGGGTGCGACCGGCGCCAAAACCTCCAGCAACTCCTCGCGGATCGACTCCACATGCGCCGAGTGCGAGGCGTAATCCACCTCGATCCGACGCGCACGGATATCGCGCTCCCGGCAGCCCTCGAACAGCTCGTCCAGCGCGTCGGCATCACCGGAGACCACAACGGACGACGGGCCGTTGACCGCCGCGACCGAGACCCGGCCGTCCCACGGTTCGATCAGCTCCACGACCTCGGAGGAGGGCAGGGCGACGGACACCATCCCGCCACGCCCCGACAACGCACGGATCGCCTTGCTGCGCAGGGCTACGACCCGGGCGCCGTCCTCCAGAGTCAACGCCCCGGCCACACATGCCGCCGCGATCTCCCCTTGGCTGTGCCCGACGACCGCCGCAGGCTCCACACCATGGGCGCGCCACACCTCGGCCAACGACACCATCACGGCCCACAACACCGGCTGGACCACATCGACCCGGTCCAAGCCCGGCGCACCTTCCGCCCCACGCAACACACCACTCAACGACCAGTCCGTGAACGGCTCCAACGCCGCCTCACACTCGGCCAACCGGGCCGCGAACACCGGCGAGGAGTCCAACAACTCCACCGCCATCCCCGCCCACTGCGACCCCTGACCCGGGAACACGAACACCGTCCTGCCCGGATCACCCGCCGCAGCGAACGCGCCCACCTCTCCCAATTTTGCGGTCAGTTCATCGCTATCCGAGCCCACAACCACCGCCCGGTACTCAAACGACGACCGCGACGCCACCAACGACCAACCCACATCAACCGGCGACCAGTCGGCACCTGCCACCCGCGACACCAACCGCTCCGCCTGAGCCACCAACGCACCCTCGGAACGACCCGACACCACCCACGGCACCACCACACCCGACGCCGGAGCACCGGCCGTCGCTACGCCAGCCGGCCCAGCCCCTTCGGACTCCTCGGCCTGCTCGACGATCACATGCGCATTGGTCCCACTCACACCGAAGGACGAGACACCGGCGCGGCGCGGACGGTCGTCCTCCACCGTCCATGGCCGGGCCTCGGTCAGCAGCTCCACCGCGCCCGACGGCCACTCCACATGCGGCGACGGCTCGTCGGCGTGGAGCGTCGCCGGCAGCTCGCCGTGGCGTAGCGCCTGCACGGTCTTCATGATCCCGGCCATGCCGGAGGCTGCCTGGGTGTGCCCGATGTTCGACTTGACCGACCCGAGCCACAGCGGCCGGTCCGCCTCCCGCCCCTGCCCGTAGGTGGCCAGCAACGCCTGCGCCTCGATCGGATCACCCAACGACGTACCGGTGCCGTGCGCCTCCACTGCATCGACCTCACCGGCCGCCAGACCGGCATCGGCCAGCGCGGCCCGGATCACCCGCTGCTGGGAGAGGCCATTGGGTGCGGTGAGACCGTTGGAGGCACCGTCCTGGTTGATCGCCGTTCCGCGGACGACCGCCAGCACCGGATGCCCGTTGCGGCGGGCGTCCGACAGGCGTTCCACCAGCAGCACGCCGACGCCCTCGGCCATGCCCATGCCGTCGGCCGCCGCCGAGAACGGCTTGCACCGCCCGTCCCGCGCCAGCCCCCGCTGACGGCTGAAGCCCACGAGGCCGATCGGTTCGCTCATCACCGCCGCGGCGCCGGCGATCGCCAGGGAGCACTCGCCCGAGCGCAGTGCCTGTACGGCCAGATGCAGCGACACCAGCGAGGACGAACAGCCCGTGTCCAGCGTGATCGCGGGGCCTTCCAGTCCGAGCGTGTAGGAGATACGGCCGGAGGCGATGCTTGTCACCGTTCCGGTGATGAGGTGCCCCTCCAGCCCTTCCGGGGCCTCGCCGTTGCCGTATCCCTGGTAGGCGGCCCCGAAGAAGACGCCGGTCGGGGTGCCGCGCAGCGTTCTGGGGTCGATGCCCCCGCGCTCGATCGCCTCCCAGGAGGTCTCCAGGAGGAGGCGTTGCTGCGGGTCCATGGCGAGGGCCTCGCGCGGCGAGATCCCGAAGAACTCGGGGTCGAAGTCACCGGCCGCGTCGAGGAATCCGCCTTCGCGGACGTAGCAGGTGCCGGTGCGGTCCGGGTCCGGGTCGTAGAGCCCGTCGAGGTCCCAGCCCCGGTCGGCGGGGAACTCCGAGATCGCGTCCGTCCGGTCCCGCACCAGCTGCCACAGGTCCTCGGGCGACCGTACGCCTCCCGGATAGCGGCAGGCCATGGACACGATGGCGATCGGGTCGTCGTCTGCGGGAGCGGCGGGGGCCGCGGTGTCCGAGGCGGCGGTCGGCATGGGCAGCGGGCCGCCGGCACCGACCAGGGTGGTCTCCAGATGCCCGGCGAGCGCCTTCACGTTCGGATGGTCGAAGACCACGGTGGCGGGGAGCTTCTGTCCGGTGGCGGTGTTGAGCCGGTTGCGCAGCTCGACCGCGGTGAGGGAGTCGAAGCCCAGCTCACGGAAGGCGCGGCCGGTCTCGACCTCCGACGTGTCCGCGTGTCCGAGCACGGCCGCGACCTGCTTGCGCACGAGGTCGGCGAGCTGCCGCTCGCGTTCGGCGGGTGCCAGCCCGGCGAGCTGGGAGCGGAGCGACTCGGAGGTGCTCTCGGCGGCGTCCGTGTCGGCCTCGTCGGCCTCCAGCGCCCGCAGCACCTCGGGGATCTCGTGCAGCAGCGGACGGCGGTGCGCGGCGGTGAAGACGGGGACGAAGCGTTCCCAGTCGATGTCGGCCACGGCGAGGAAGGTCTCATCGTGGTCGAGCGCCTGCTGAAGTCCCCGTACGGCAAGCTGCGCCGGCATGAACGGGATGCCGCGCCAGCGCAGTTGCTCCTGGACGACATCGACGGCCATGCCGCCGCCTTCCGGGCTCCAGATGCCCCAGGCGATCGAGGCACCCGTCAGGCCGCGGGCGCGCCGGTGTGCCGCGAGCGCGTCGACGTAGGCGTTCGATGCGGCGTAGGCACCGTGATCGCCGCTGCCCCAGGTGCCGGCGACGGACGAGTACAGCACGAAGGCGTCCAGTCCGTCGCGGTCGAAGAGCGCGTCGAGGTTGCGGGCGCCGAGCAGCTTGGCGCGGGCGCCCTCGGCGAACTCCTCCAGTGTGGTGTCGGCGAGCGGCACGAGCAGACCGACGCCGGCGGTGTGCACGACGGAGCGGATGGCCGGGCCCTCGGACTCGACCTGGGCGACCAGCTCGGCCAGCGCGTCGGCGTCCGTCACATCGCAGGCGGCGATGGTGACCCGAGCACCCAACTCGGCCAGTTCGTCGCGTAGTTCTGCCGCGCCCGGGGCGTCCGGGCCGCGTCGGCTGGTCAGCACCAGATGCTCGGCGCCGTTACGGGCGAGCAGCCGGGCGGTGTGTGCGCCGAGGCCTCCGGTACCGCCGGTGACCAGCGCGGTTCCGCTGGTGCGCCAGGGAGCGACCGGCTCGCCGCCGTCCAGGGGGGCGCGGGTGAGCCGGCGGGTGAGGAGCGCGGAGCCGCGGAGGGCAAGCTGATCCTCCTCACCTCCCGCTGCGAGGACCCCGGACAGCAGGGCCGTCCCCTGGTCGTCCAGTGCGGCGGGCAGGTCGACAAGGCCGCCCCACAGCTTGGGGTGCTCCAGGGCGAACACGCGGGCCAGGCCCCAGACGGCTGCCTGGAGCGGATGCCGGACCTCGTCGTCGGCGAAGCCGGTTGCGGCGGACTCGGTCGTGAGCAGCCACAGCGGAGCCTCCACCGCGGCGTCGAGCAGCGCCTGCATCAGGGCCACGGACTGGACCAGTCCCACGGTGACCTCGGGGTGCCCGGTCAGCGGCCGCTCGTCCAGGGCGAGGAAGGAGACCACGCCGCTGGGGGCACCGGCCCTGAGGGAGTCGCGCAGCTGGTCGGCCACACCTTGGCGTGCGGTGGTCGACTCCTCCAGGACGAGGAGCACGGTCTCGGCGCCGTTGTCCCCCATGCCCTGGAGCGTGGCCCGTACGAGGTCGTTGTCCAGGTGGTCGGCGGGTACGACGACGAGCCAGACACCTTCCAACTTGCCCTGTCGCGGCTCGGTTTGGGGTCGCCAGGCGATCCGGTAGCGCCAGCCGTCCACGGTGCTCCGCTGCTGCCGCCCCTGCCGCCACGACGACAACACCGGCAACACCTCCGCCAAAGCCCCCGGCTCCGCCAGGCCCAACGTCGCCGCCAGACCCTCCAGATCCGCACGCTCCACCGCGTCCCAGAACCGCGCATCCAATGGATCGACCGCGCCGTCCACCGACGACTGAGCCGGTTCCAACCAGTACCGCCGACGTTGGAAGGCGTACGTGGGCAGGTCGACGAGCTGCGGACGATGCCCGGCAAAGGCCGCCGACCAGTCCACCTCCACACCGTTCACATACAGCTCACCGAGGGAGGTGTAGAGCCGCGCCAGACCACCGTCGTCACGGCGCAGCGTCCCCGTCACCACGGCATCCGCACCCGCCGCCTCGGCGGTCTCCTGCACCGGCATCGTCAGCACCGGATGCGGGCTGACCTCTACAAACACCCGGTGATCCGACGCCAGCAGCTCACGCACCGCGGGCTCCAGCCGCACCGTCTGCCGCAGATTCGTGAACCAGTACCCGGCGTCCAGCTCCGCCGTGTCCAGCCACTCCCCCGTCACCGTCGAGAAGAACGGCACGGACGACGTCCGGGGTGCGACCGGCGCCAGAACGTCGAGCAACTCCTCGCGGATCGACTCCACATGGGCCGAGTGCGAGGCGTAGTCGACGTCGATGCGGCGGGCTCGGACCTCGCGCTCCTGACATACGTGCATCAGCTCATCGAGCGCGTCCGCATCACCGGAAACCACCACGGACGTAGGACCGTTGACGGCCGCAACCGAAACCCGACCGTCCCACGGCTCGATCAGCCCCACGACCTCGGACGAGGACAGGGCCACGGACACCATCCCGCCACGACCCGACAGGGCGCGGATCGCCTTGCTGCGCTGGGCCACCACCCGGGCGCCATCCTCCAGACTCAACGCTCCGGCGACACACGCCGCCGCGATCTCCCCCTGACTGTGTCCGACCACCGCCGCAGGCTCCACACCATGAGCCCGCCACACCTCCGCCAACGACACCATCACGGCCCACAACACCGGCTGCACCACATCGACACGGTCCAGGCCCGGCGCCCCGTCCACCCCACGCAACACACCACTCAACGACCAGTCCGTGAACGGCTCCAACGCCGCCCCACACTCCGCCAACCGACCCGCAAACACCGGCGAGGAATCCAGCAACTCCACCGCCATCCCCACCCACTGCGACCCCTGCCCCGGGAACACGAACACCACATCGGCGTCGCCCTCCAGGGCTCCCGCGTCGCCCACCACCGCACCGGCGGGCGTCTCGCCCTCCGCCACCGCACGCAGTCCGGCGACCAGTGCTTCCTGGTCGGCGCCCACCACCACGGCCCGGTGCTCCAGGGCCGCACGCGAGGCCACCAGCGCATGCCCCGTGTCCACCAGCGCATGTCCGGTGTCCGCCGGCGACTGTCCGCTGGGCTCCGCCCACGACGCCAGCCGGTCTGCCTGCGCACGCAAGGCCGTCGCGGAGCGCCCGGAGACCACCCAGGGCAGCGTGGCGGGCGCCAGGTCCCGGGCGGGGGAGGCCGCGGGCCGTTCGTCGGTGGGGTCCGCCGCCGGCGCCTGTTCGAGCAGGACATGGGCGTTGGTGCCACTGCCGCCGAATGACGACACACCGGCCCGCCGGGGCGCGTCGGTCTCGGGCCATGCGGTCTCTTCGGTGAGCAGACGGACGTTCCCCGTCGACCAGTCGACATGCGGGGAGGGCGCGTCGACATGGAGCGTCGCGGGCAGGACGCCATGGCGCAGCGCCTGCACCATCTTCATCACTCCGGCGATGCCGGAGGCGGCTTGGGCATGCCCGATGTTCGACTTGAACGAGCCGAGCCACAGCGGCCGGTCCCCGTCCCGCTCCTGCCCGTAGGTGGCCAGCAACGCCTGCGCCTCGATCGGATCACCCAGCGACGTGCCCGTGCCATGCGCCTCCACCGCATCCACCTCACCGGCCGACAGACCGGCATCGGCCAGCGCGGCCCGGATCACCCGCTGCTGCGAAGGCCCGTTCGGCGCGGTCAGGCCGTTCGACGCACCGTCCTGGTTGGTGGCGCTGCCGCGGATCACCGCCAGTACCGGATGGCCGTTGCGGCGGGCCTCCGACAGGCGCTCCAGCAGCAGGACACCGACGCCTTCACCCCACGCGGTGCCGTCGGCGGCCGCGGCGAACGGCTTGCACCGTCCGTCCCGCGCGAGCCCCCGCTGACGGCTGAACTCCACGAAGTTCCGTGCCGAGGACATCACGGTCGCTCCGCAGGCGAGCGCCATCTCGCACTCGCCGTGCCGCAGCGCCTGGACGGCGAGATGCAGGGCGACCAGCGAGGACGAGCACATGGTGTCGACGGTGACCGCCGGCCCCTCCAGCCCGAAGCTGTAGGCGAGCCGTCCGGAGAGTACGGCTGCCGACCCTCCGGTCAGCAGATGGCCCTCGACGCCCTCCGGGGCGGTGCTCCCGTCGGTGGAAGCGGCATAACCCTGATTGCTCGACCCGACGAAGACGCCGGCCGCGCTGCCGCGTACCGAGGTCGGGTCGATGCCCGCACGCTCGAAGACCTCCCAGGAGGTCTCCAGGAGGAGCCGCTGCTGCGGGTCCATGGCGAGGGCCTCGCGCGGGGAGATCTCGAAGAAGCCGGCGTCGAACTCCGGGGCGTCGTAGAGGAAGCCGCCCTGGCGGACATAGCTGCTGCCCGCCCGGTCGGGGTCCGGGTCGTACAACTTCTCCACGTCCCAGCCGCGGTCGGTCGGCATGGGTCCGATGGCGTCGGTGCCTTCGGCCACCAGCCGCCACAGCTCCTCGGGCGAGCGCACCCCTCCCGGAAGGCGGCAGGCCATGGCGACGATCGCGATGGGATCGTGCTCCCGCGACTCCACCTCCTGCAGCCTGCGGCGGGTCTGCCGCAGATCCGTGGTGACCCGCTTGAGGTAGTCGCGGAGCTTGTCCTCGTTGTCCATGTAGCGTCAGCCCTTCAAGAAACCGGCGGTCGGTGTGCGTTCCGGATCAGCCGGTCCCGAGTTCCCTGTCGATCAGGTCGAACATGTCCTCGTCGCTCGCTTCCGCGAGTTCGTCGTCGACGGTCGCCGGTGGTGGCGGGGTCTGGCCTTCCCATTGGGTGAGCAGGCCGCGCAGTCCCTCGGTGAGCGCCCGCCGGGTGTCGTCGTCACCGGCCGCTTGCAGTGCGCTCGCGACCTGTCGCAGCTCGGGGAGCACGGGGGCCCCGCTCCCTGCCTCCGGTCGCAGCCCCGGTGCCGGTTTCGGTTCGGGCTCCGGTTCGGGCTCCGCGGGCAGGAGCTCGTCCCGCAGATACTCGGCGAGCGCGGTCGGTGTCGGGTGGTCGAAGACCAGAGTGGCGGGGAGCCTGAGCGCGGTGACCGCGTTGAGCCGGTTGCGCAGCTCCACCCCGGTCAGTGAGTCGAAGCCCAGCTCACGGAAGGCCCGCGCAGGCCGGACCGCCTCGGTCGAGGAGTGCCCCAGTACAGCGGACGCATAGGTGCGGACCAGGTCCAGGAGCATCCGCTTACGCCTGGCCTCCGGCAGCGCGGCCAGCCTGCCCGGCAGGTCCGAACCCTTCTCGCCGTCCTCGTCCGCCGTGTCCTCCTGGCCGGCGAGCAGTTGCCGTACGTCCGGCAGCTCGTCCAGAAGCGGACGGGGCCCGCTCACCGTGTAGGCGGGGAGGAAACGGTCCCATCGGATGTCGGCGACGACGAGGGTGGTCTCCCCGTGGTCGACGGCTTCCCGCAGCGCATGTACGGCCAGGCCGGCATCCATTGCGGGGACACCCCGGCGACGCAGCTGCTCGGCCACGGCCTCGTCGACCATGCCGCCCCCGGCCCAGGCACCCCAGGCGAGGGAGGTGGCCGGGCGCCCCTGTGCCCGGCGCCATTCGGCGAGTGCGTCAAGAGCAGCGTTGGCCGCCGCGTAGGGTCCCTGGCCGCCGTTGCCCCACACCCCGGCGCCGGAGGAGAACAGCACGAAGGCGTCCAGCGGGTGATCCGCCAGCAACTCGTCAAGGTGGCAGGCGCCGGAGACCTTGGCGTGTACGGCGGCCATGGCGTCTTCGAGTGAGGTCTCGCCCAGTGGACGGGCCTCGCCGACGACGCCCGCGGTGTGCACGACGGCGGTCAGCGAAGCCTCGTCGGTGAACGAGTCCAGCAGCTTGGCCACCGCGGCCCGGTCGGTCACATCGCATGCGGCCACGGTGACGCGCGTGCCGAGGGCGGTCAGCTCGGCGGACAACTCGGATGCACCGGGGGCGTCCGGGCCGCGCCGGCCGGCGAGCACCAGGTGCTCGGCACCGCCGGCCGCGAGCGCCCGCGCCACATGGGCTCCGAGGGCGCCGGTGCCCCCGGTGATGAGAACGGTGCCGCGCGGCCGCCACGGCTCGGCCACCGCCGACGGGTCGAGGGGCGCGCGCACCATGCGCCGGGCGTGGACACCGGACGGGCGGACCGCATACTCGTCCTGACTGCCGCCGTCACCGCCGAGCAGGGCCAGGAAACGGCGCAGCGCGTCGTCGTCCAGGGTCCCCGGCAGATCGATCAGACCGCCCCAGCGCTCGCTGTGATCGAGGCCGAAGACCCTGGCCAGACCCCAGATCGCCGCCTGGCCGGGGTTGCGTATCGGGTCGGACGCCCGGTGGGGCCCCGGTCCCCCTGCGGCGACGTCGGTGGAGACGGCGCCCTGGGTGACCGCCCAGAGGCGGGCCTTGACCTCCGAGTCGGCGAGTGCCTGGGTGAGGGCCAGGGTGCTGAGCAGACTGCTGGGCACTCCCCGGTGGCCGCCGGCATCCCGGTCGTCCAGCGCGAGCAGCGACACCACGTGCAGCGGGGTGTCAGCATCACCGCACAGCGCCGCCAGCTGTGCCACCAGTTCCGCACGGTCGGCAGTGGCCGATACGGGCATGATGCGGGCCCGGTCGCCGAGACCACGGGAGGTCGCCTGCACGAGGTCGTCGTCCAGGTAGTCGGCGGGAACCACGATCAGCCACCGCCCCGCCAACTCACCCTCCTCCGGCTCGGGTTGGGGTCGCCAGACGATCCGGTAGCGCCAGCTGTCCACCGTGCTCCGCCGCTGCCGACCCTGCCGCCACGACGACAGCACCGGCAACACCTCACCCAAGGCCCCCGGCTCCGCCAGCCCCAACGTCGCCGCCAGGCCCTCCAGATCCGCACGCTCCACCGCGTCCCAGAACCGCGCATCCACCGGGTCGACCACACCGTCCACCGCCGGCTGCCCGGACTCCAGCCAGTAGCGGCGGCGCTGGAAGGCGTAGGTGGGCAGGTCCACGAGCCGCGGACGATGCGCGGCGAAGGCCGGGGACCAGTCCACCTCCACACCGTTCACATACAGCTCACCGAGGGAGGTGTAGAGCCGCGACAGACCACCGTCGTCACGACGCAGGGACCCTGTCACCACCGCCTCCCCGCCCGCAGCCTCGACAGTCTCCTGAAGCGGCACGGTGAGCACGGGGTGCGGGCTGACCTCAACGAACGTGCGGTGACCGGCCTCGATGAGGGCTTCGACGGCGGGCGCGAACTCCACGGTTCGCCGTAGGTTGGTGAACCAATAGGCGGCATCCATCTCCGCCGTGTCCAGCCACTCCCCCGTCACCGTGGAGAACAGCGGTACGGACGACGTACGGGGTGCGACGGGCGTCAAAACTTCCAGCAACTCCTCGCGGATGGACTCCACATGAGCCGAGTGTGAGGCGTAATCCACCTCGATCCGACGCGCACGGATCTCGCGCTCCCGGCACCCGTCCATCAGCTCGTCCAGCGCATCCGCATCACCGGAGACCACGACAGACGACGGGCCGTTGACCGCCGCGACAGAAACGCGGCCATCCCAGGGCTCGATCAGCTCCGCGACCTCGGACGAGGACAGGGCCACGGACACCATCCCGCCACGGCCCGACAACGCACGGATCGCCTTGCTGCGCAGGGCCACCACCCGGGCACCGTCGTCCAGACTCAACGCTCCGGCGACACAAGCGGCCGCGATCTCCCCCTGGCTATGACCGACGACCGCCGCAGGCTCCACACCATGGGCGCGCCACACCTCGGCCAACGACACCATCACGGCCCACAACACCGGCTGGACCACATCGACCCGGTCCAAGCCCGGCGCACCTTCCGCCCCACGCAACACACCACTCAACGACCAGTCCGTGAACGGCTCCAACGCCGCCTCACACTCTCCCAACCGTTCAGCGAACACCGGCGAGGAATCCAACAACTCCACCGCCATCCCCGCCCACTGCGACCCCTGACCCGGGAACACAAACACCGTCCTGCCCGGATCACCCACCGCAGCAGCCGAACTCAACTCTCCCAACTTTGCGGCCAGTTCATCGGAATCCGAACCCACAATCACCGCCCGGTACTCAAACGACGACCGCGACGCCACCAACGACCAACCCACATCAACCGGCGACCAGCCAGCCCCCGCCACCCGCCTCGCCAACCGCTCCGCCTGCCCCACCAACGCATCAGCAGAACGCCCGGACACCACCCACGGCACCACCACGCCATCGGAGGCCGAAGACGCAGAAAAGACCGAAGCCGACTCCCCTTCCTGTTCCTGCTCAGGCTCCTCCGCCTGCTCGACGATCACATGTGCATTGGTCCCGCTGATCCCGAAGGCGGAGATTCCGGCGCGGCGCGGACGGTCGTCCTCCGCCGTCCACGGCCGGGCCTCGGTCAGCAGCTCCACCGCGCCCGACGACCACTCCACGTGCGGCGACGGCTCGTCCACATGCAAGGTCGCCGGCAATTCGGCATGCCGCACGGCGAGCACCGTCTTCATGACACCGGCCATCCCGGAAGCGGTCTGGGTGTGCCCGATGTTCGACTTGACCGAGCCGAGCCACAGCGGCCGGTCCGCCTCCCGCCCCTGCCCGTAGGTGGCCAGCAACGCCTGCGCCTCGATCGGATCACCCAGCGACGTACCGGTGCCGTGCGCCTCCACCACGTCCACCTCACCGGCCGCCAGACCGGCATCGGCCAGCGCGGCCCGAATCACCCGCTGCTGCGAAGGACCGTTCGGGGCGGTCAGGCCATTCGACGCACCGTCCTGGTTGATCGCCGTTCCACGGACCACCGCCAGCACCGGGTGCCCGTTGCGGCGGGCGTCCGACAGGCGTTCCACCAGCAGCACGCCGACGCCCTCGGACAGCGCGAAGCCGTCGGCCGCCGCCGCGAACGGCTTGCACCGCCCGTCCCGCGCCAGCCCCCGCTGACGGCTGAAGCCGATGAACGGCCCGGGATCAGCCATCACCATCGCGGCTCCCGCGACGGCGAGCGAGCACTCCCCCGAGCGGAGCGCGCGCACGGCCATGTGCAGGGCGACCAGTGACGACGAGCATGCCGTGTCGACCGTTACGGCCGGGCCTTCCAGTCCCAGGGTGTAGGCGACCCGGCCGGATGCCACGCTGGTGGCCGCACCGGTCGCGAGATATCCCTCGATCTGCCCGGGGTCCGCCGCGCGGAGGCGGTTCCCGTACTCCTGGTCGGTGACACCCATATAGACGCCGGTCCCGCTGCCCCGCAGGGACTTGGGGTCGATGCCCGCACGCTCGAAAACCTCCCAGGAGGTCTCCAGGAGGAGCCGCTGCTGCGGGTCCATCGCCAGGGCCTCGCGCGGCGAGATCCCGAAGAACTCGGCGTCGAAGTCACCGGCGTCGCGCAGGAATCCGGATTCCCGGACGTAGCTGCTGCCCGGCTGGTCGGCATCGGGGTCGTAGAGGCCCTCCAGGTCCCAACCGCGGTCGGTGGGGAAGGCGGACATCGCATCGGTGCCCTCCCGCACCAGCCGCCACAGGTCCTCGGGCGACTGGACGCCCCCCGGGTAGCGGCAGGCCATGGACACGATCGCGATCGGGTCGGCCTCTGCGGAGACGGGCGCGGGCACAGCCACGGGCTCGGGCGCCGCGGACGGCTTCGCGGCGGG
Source organism: Streptomyces sp. NPDC001219 (assembly GCF_053597915.1). Classification (NCBI taxonomy): domain Bacteria; kingdom Bacillati; phylum Actinomycetota; class Actinomycetes; order Kitasatosporales; family Streptomycetaceae; genus Streptomyces; species Streptomyces sp. NPDC001219. The sequence continues at coordinate 41,988 of NZ_JBSFJF010000028.1, forward strand.
TTCCTCCTCGCCGGTGATCTCGGTGCCGACGTAGCCGGCGAGCGCGGCCGGGCTGGGGTGGTCGAACACGACGGTCCGTGGCAGTCGCAGCCCGGTGGCTCGGCTCAGGCGGTTGCGCAGTTCGACGGCGGTCAGGGAGTCAAAACCCAGCTCCTTGAAGGGGCGTTCGGAGTCCACGGGGGCCGTCTTGTCATGACCGAGCACGGCGGCGGTCTGTTCGCGGACGAGATCCAGCAGTACGGCGGTGCGGTGCCGGGCATCGAGTCCGGCCAGCCGCTCGGCGAGCAGCGACCGTGCGGACCCGCGCACCGTGCCATCGCTGCCGTCGCCCCCGCTCCCGCCCCCGTCCCCGTCTCCGCCTCGCCCCTTGTTCTCGTCCTCGCCCTTGTCCACCGCGAGTTGGGGGATCTCCGTGAGCAGTCGGCTCGGCCGTACCGAGGTGAAGACGCTGCTGAAGCGCTGCCAGTCCACCTCGGCGACCGCGATCGAGGTGTCGCCGTGGTCGAGCGCCTGCTGAAGCGCGGTGAGCGCGGTGTCCGGGTCGATGACGGGCACTCCGCGGCGCCGCAGTACCTCGTGAATCGAGTCGGCGATCATGCCGCCGCCGGCCCAGGGGCCCCAGGCGACCGACATTACCGGCAGCCCGTCGGCCCTGCCCCGTTCGGCATGGGCGTCGAGGAGGGCGTTGGCCGCCGCGTATGCGCCGTGGTCGGCCACTCCCCAGGTGCCGGAGATGGACGAGAAGTAGACGACGGCGTCGAGTTGTGCGGGGTCGAGCACGGAGGACAGATGGCCGGCGCCGGCGACCTTGCCGACGAGCGCCGCCGCGAGGTCCTCCGGCCCGGCTCCGGCCAGCGGGCCGAGGGCGCTGACACCGGCGGCGTGCACCACGGCCCGCACCGGTTCCCCGTCCTGCTCGATCTGCCGCACGAGGTCCGCCACCGCCTGCTGATCGCCGAGGTCGCAGCCCGCCACGGTGACCTGAACACCCTGGTCACGGAGTTCGGAGCACAGTGCGGCCACGCCGGGGGCATCGGCGCCACGACGACCGGTGAGGACGAGATGTTCCGCGCCCTGGTCGGCGAGCCAACGGGCGATATGGGCGCCCAGCGCTCCGGTGCCGCCGGTGACGAGGGCGGTGCCGCGCGGCCGCCAGGAACGCCGCGGAGTCACACCGGCGACCGGTGCGGGAACCAGCCGCCGCCCGAACAGGGCGGCCCCGCGGACAGCGAGCTGGTCCTCGTCGTCTCCGGCTGCCAGTATCCGCGCCATCAGCGCCGCCGACCGGTCGTCCACCGCCGGCTGACCACCGGCCTGGGCGGCGGGCATGTCGATCAGCCCACCCCACCGCTCCGGGTGCTCCAGCGCGGCGACCCGACCGAGCCCCCAGATCCCGGCCTGATCGGGATTCACCGGCGCACCGTCCTGGCCCGTGGAGCCAGCGGTGGAGCCACCGGTGGCGACCGCACCTCGGGTAACGCACCACAGCGGGGCACCGACCCCGGCGTCTCCGAGCGCCTGAAGCAGTGCGAGCGTGAGCGACAGGCCGGTGGGAACAGAGGGGTGGGTACGGTCCGGCCGTTCCTCCAGGGCCAGTAGTGACAGCACTCCGGCGTACGGAGCGGACTCGGCGCGCAGCAGTTCCACCAGCTCGGCGCCGTCCTGCACCGTCAGCGAGTGGATGCGTGCGCCCGCTTCCTCCAACGCCTCCCGGGCATCCTGCACGAGAGCGTCGTCCTCGTACCCGGCCGGAACCACCACGAGCCAGCTGCCGTCGAGTTGCCCGGCGGCCGGCTCGGTGAGCGGCCGCCACACAACGCGATAGCGCCACCCGTCCGCTGTCTCGCGCTGCCGCCGGCTCCGGTGCCACGACGACAGCGCAGGAAGCACCTCGTTCAGGGTCTCGACGCCGGGCAGCCCGAGCGTGCCCACCAGCGCTTCCGCGTCCTGGTCGCCGACGGCCGTCCAGAACGCCTCTTCCTCTGGGGATACGGCCACGGCCGGCGCAACCGGCTCCAGCCAGAAGCGCTGCCGCTGGAACGCATACGTCGGCAACTCCACCCGGTGCGGGCGCCGGTCGGCGAACACGGGGGACCAGTCGATGTCGACACCGTTCGCATACAGCTCCCCGAGGGAGGTGTAGAGCCGCGTCAGACCACCGTCGTCACGACGCAACGTCCCCGTCACCACCGCCTCCACACCGGCAGCCTCGGCAGTCTCCTGAAGCGGCACGGTGAGCACGGGATGCGGGCTGACCTCCACAAACGTACGGTGACCGGCCTCGACAAGAGCCTCAACGGCAGGCGCGAACTCCACGGTCCGCCGCAGGTTCGCATACCAGTAACCGGCGTCCATCTCCCCCGTGTCCAGCCACTCCCTCCTCACCGTCGAAAACAGCGGCACGGACGACTTCCGGGGCACGACCGGCGCCAGAGCCTCCAGCAGCTCCTCACGGATCGACTCCACATGAGCCGAATGCGAGGCGTAGTCCACCTCGATCCGACGAGCCCGCACCCCACGCTCCCGGCACTGCGCCACCAGCTCATCCAGCGCATCCGCATCACCGGACACCACCACCGACGACGGCCCATTGACCGCCGCAACCGAAACCCGACCACCCCACGGCTCGATCAACTCCGCGACCTCGGACGAGGACAGCGCCACCGACACCATCCCGCCACACCCCGACAGCGCACGGATCGCCCTACTCCGCAGCGCCACCACCCGAGCGCCATCCTCCAGACTCAACGCCCCCGCCACACACGCCGCCGCAATCTCCCCCTGGCTATGACCGACCACCGCCGCAGGCTCCACACCATGAGCCCGCCACACCTCCGCCAACGACACCATCACCGCCCACAACACCGGCTGCACCACATCCACCCGATCCAGACCCGGCGCCCCGTCCACCCCACGCAACACACCACTCAACGACCAGTCCGTGAACGGCTCCAACGCCGCCCCACACTCCGCCAACCGACCCGCGAACACCGGCGAGGAATCCAACAACTCCACCGCCATCCCCACCCACTGCGACCCCTGACCCGGGAACACGAACACCGCTCCTGGACCGGGGGCAGCGGGTACGGAGCCGGTGGCGGTGTGGGGGCCGGTGTCGCCCTCGGCCACGGCGTGCAGGGCCGCGAGCAGCGAAGCAGGGGCGTCGCCGATGAGCACCGCTCGGTGTTCCATTGCCGCGCGGGTCGTGAGCAGGGAGTGCGCCACGTCGTACGGTGCGGCGTCGGGGAGGGAATCGAGATGGGTGGCGAGCGCGGCCGTCTGTGCGCGCAGTGCGTTCGGGGTACGGCCATGTACGACCCATGGCACAACCGGACGCCCGGCGGCGCCGTCGCCCGCTTCTGCACCGCCCTGCTCCGCGGTGCCACCCTGCTGGGCGGTCCCGTCCCGCTCCGCGTCGCCGCCCGCCCCGTGCGGGGCTTCCGACGGACGCTGTTCCACGATCACATGCGCATTGGTGCCGCTGATGCCGAACGACGAGACTCCGGCCCGGCGCACCTGCCCGTTCCCCTCCCACGGCTGCGCCGCGGTGAGCAGCCGTACCGTGCCTGCCGACCAGTCCACATGCGGGGACGGTGCATCGAGGTGCAGGGTTTCCGGCAGGAGGCGGTGTTGCAGCGCGAGCACCATCTTGATGACTCCCGCGACCCCGGCGGCGGCCTGGGTGTGCCCCATGTTGGACTTGAGCGAGCCGAGCCACAGTGGCCGGTCCTCTTCGCGGTCCTTGCCGTACGTGGCGAGGATCGCCTCGGCCTCGATGGGGTCGCCCAGCGTCGTCCCGGTACCGTGCGCCTCGACCGCGTCGACCTCGGACGGCTGCAGCCCGGCTGCGGCGAGCGCGGCCCGGATCACACGCTCCTGCGAGGGCCCGTTGGGGGCGCTGAGGCCGTTCGAGGCGCCGTCCTGATTGGTGGCGCTGCCGCGTATCACGGCCAGCACCGGGTGGCCGTTGCGCCGGGCGTCCGACAGGCGTTCCAGCAGCAGGATTCCGGCGCCCTCGCCCCAGGCCGTGCCGTCGGCGGCAGCGGCGAAGGGCTTGCACCGTCCGTCCGGCGCCAGTCCCCGCTGCCGGCTGAACTCCACGAACATTCCCGGCCGGGACATCACCGTCGCCCCGCCGGCGAGCGCGAGTGTGCACTCTCCGCCGCGCAGCGCCTGCGCCGCCAGATGCAGTGCCACCAGGGATGACGAGCACGCCGTGTCCACGCTGATGGCCGGCCCCTCAAGACCGAGCGTGTAGGCGATGCGTCCGGAGGCGACGCTCGTGGTCGTTCCGGTGAGGACATGCCCCTCGACCTGGTGGCTCGCCTGGTGGAGACGGGGGCCGTACTCCTGCGCCATCGCACCGACGAACACACCCGTGCGACTGCCGCGGACTCCCGCCGGGTCGATACCTGCCCGTTCCAGCGCCTCCCAGGAGGTCTCCAGGAGAAGCCGCTGCTGCGGGTCCATCGCCAGGGCCTCGCGCGGCGAGATCCCGAAGAACCCGGCGTCGAAGGACGCGGCGTCCAGGAACCCGCCCTCGCGTACGTAACTGGTGCCCGAACGTTCGGGGTTCGGGTCGTACAGGCCGTCGGTGTTCCAGCCCCGGTCGGTGGGAAACGGCGACACCACGTCCACGCGGTCCCGCAGCACCTGCCAGAGGTCTTCGGGCGACCGCACGCCACCGGGGTAGCGGCAGGCCATCGCGACGATGGCGATCGGCTCATCGGGATCGACGGCCGGGCGGTGCGCTGGTTCCAGGGCGCTGCTGCCGCCCAGGAATTCCGCGTCGATATGGCGGGCCAGCCGGGCGGGAGAGGGATGGTTGTACAGCGCCGTGGACGGCAGCCGCACCGCGAGCGCCCGGTTCAGCCGATTGCGCAGCTCCACCGAGGTGACCGAGTCGAAGCCCAGATCCTTGAAGGTCCGGCCCGCGTTGATGGCGGAGGGCTCCCGATGGCCGAGCACCGCGGCAGCGTTGTCCCGTACGACATCGAGCGTCGGCCGGCCCGCCGCGGGGCCGGTGGGCGTGGCGTCGGCGGTCGTGGCGTCGGCGGGCCGGGCCGGCTCCTGGGAAGCGGTCCGGCCGGGACGCTCGGCGGCGGTGTGCTCCACCCACTGCCGCTCGCGCTGGAAGGCGTAGGTGGGCAGATCCAGGAGCTGGGGACGATGGGCGGCGAAGGCCGGGGACCAGTCGACGTCCACCCCGTTCACGTACAGCTCGCCCAGTGAGAGGTAGAACCGGACGAGCCCGCCCTCGCCCCGGCGCAGCGTGCCCACCACCACCGCCTCAGGAGCCGCGTCCTCCACCGTCTCCTGCACCGGCATCGTCAGCACCGGATGCGGGCTGACCTCCACGAACGTGCGGTGACCTGCTGCGATCAGGGCTTCGACGGCAGGCGCGAACTCCACGGTCCGCCGCACATTCGCATACCAATACCCGGCATCCATCGCCGCCGTGTCCAGCCACTCCCCCGTCACCGTGGAGAACAACGGCACGGAAGACTCCCGCGGCGTGATGGGTGCCAGGGCCTCCCTCAGCGTCTCCTCGATGGACTCCACATGCGCCGAATGCGAGGCGTAGTCCACCTCGACCCGTCGCGCGCGCACCCCACGCTCCCGGCACTGCGCCACCAACCGGTCCAGAACATCACCATCACCGGACACCACCACCGACGACGGACCGTTGACCGCCGCAACCGAGACCCGACCGTTCCATGCCTTGATCAACTCCTCCGTCTCGGGCCGGGGCAACGCCACCGACACCATCCCGCCACGCCCCGACAGCGCACGGATCGCCCTACTCCGCAGCGCCACCACCCGAGCGCCATCCTCCAGACTCAACGCCCCGGCGACACAAGCCGCCGCGATCTCCCCCTGGCTATGACCGACCACCGCCGCAGGCTCCACACCATGAGCCCGCCACACTTCCGCCAACGACACCATCACCGCCCACAACACCGGCTGCACCACATCCACCCGGTCCAGACCCGGCGCCCCGTCCACCCCACGCAACACACCACTCAACGACCAGTCCGTGAACGGCTCCAACGCCGCCCCACACTCCGCCAACCGACCCGCAAACACCGGCGACGAGTCCAACAACTCCACCGCCATCCCCACCCACTGCGACCCCTGACCCGGGAACACGAACACCGTCCCGCCAGCGCGGTCGGACACTTCGCCGAGTGTCACCGCGGCATCGGCATGTCCCTCCGCCACCGCGCGCACCCCGGAGGTCAGTTCGCCGGTCTCGGCCCCGACGATGACCGCCCGGTGCTCGAACGAGGACCGCGACGCCACCAGCGACCAACCCACATCGACCGGCGACAGACCACCCCCCGTCACCCGCGACACCAACCGCTCCGCCTGCCCCGCCAACGCCCCCGCGGAACGCCCCGACACCACCCACGGCACCACCACGCCCCCGCCCGCACCCGCACCCGCACCCGCTCCGGAGGACACGACCGTCGGCGCAGCAGCACCCTCACCCTCGGCCGACTCCGTCCCATCAGGCCGATCGGACTGCTCGTGCGGCTCGGTCCGCCCCACGATCAGATGCGCGTTCGTACCGCCCATGCCGAACGACGAGACACCAGCGACGAGTTGACGGTCCTGCTGCGCCGTCCATGTACAAGACTCCGTCTGCACCCGCAGGTTCAGGGCGTCGAGCGGAATGTCGGGGTGGGGTGTGCTGAAGTTCAGGCTCGGCACGAGGTGTCCGTGCTCCACGCACAGCACCGCCTTCAGCAGCCCTGCGATTCCCGCGGCCCCTTCCAGGTGGCCGATGTTCGACTTGACCGAACCCACCGGCAGCGGGGTGCTCCGTCGTGGGTCGGTGCCGAGGGCGGCGCCGAGAGCCGCTGCCTCGATGGGGTCGCCGACCCTGGTGCCGGTGCCGTGCAGCTCCACATAGCCGATATCGCCGGGGTGGACGCCGGCACGTTCGCAGGCCAGGCGCAGCACCTCTTCCTGCGCTGCGGCATCCGGGGTGGTGAGTCCGGGCCCGCCGCCGTCGTTGTTGACCGCTCCGCCACGGATCACACAGTGGACCTGGTCGCCGTCCGCCAGCGCCCTGGCCAGCGGCTTGAGGACGACCAGGCCGCCTCCCTCGCCGCGTACGAACCCATTGGCACGGGCGTCGAAGGTGTGGCAGAGGCCGCTCGGGCTGAGTGCGCCGAGGCGGGACATGGCGATGGTGCTCTCGGGGGCGAGATTGAGGTGCACCCCGCCGGCCAGGGCGGTGTGGCAGTCTCCGCGACGCAGACTGTCGCATGCGGCCTGGACCGCCACGAGCGACGAGGACTGAGCGGTGTCCAGCGTCATGCTGGGGCCGCGCAGACCGAGGTGGTAGGAGAGGCGGTTGGCGATGAGTCCGCGGTTGAGGCCGGTCGGGGTGTGGTGGTCGAGTGCCGCGGGGCCCTGCTGGTGGACGAGCAGGGCGTAGTCCTCGACGGTGGCTCCGATGTACACCCCGGTCCGGTGGCCGTGGAGGCGTTCGGGGCGGATGCGGGCGTTCTCCAGGGCCTCCCAGCCGAGTTCGAGGGCGAGTCGCTGCTGCGGGTCCATCGACTGCGCCTCGCGCGGTGAGACGCCGAAGAAGGTGGCGTCGAAGGCGGCGACCTCGTCGAGGAAGCCGCCCCGGGCCGGCTCGGACACCCCTGACCGCTCCAGGAGTTCGGCGGCCCAGCGGTCGGCGGGTGCCTCGGTGACGGCGCTTCTGCCGTCGCGGAGGAGTTCCCAGAGGGCGTCGGGGTCGGCTGCCCCGGGCAGGCGGCAGGAAAGGCCGATGACCGCGATCGGCTCGCCGTGTGGCGAGGGAATCGTGGAGCCCGCGGATTCCGACCCGTTCATCAATCGCACTCCCTACGCGAAGCGGCACCGGCTTGCGCTCACCGTTCCACAGCGACGGGCTCCGAAAGGTGGGCCGAAGGCCACCTCTAGGGGAACTCCTAGGCGCGGCGGAGGCTCCTTCCGCACGGCCCTGAGCAGGACTTCCGTACCGCCCTGAGCAGGGCTTCCGCCTCGGTGCGCGCCCGCTTGCCGCAAGCCTTCGGCGACGGACCCCGGTACCCGTCTCGCGGGCGCCTGGGTGCCTTGGCCACCCCTCCCGCCCCGCCGGCCATCGCGGACGAGGCACACAGGACTAGGTGAATGCCAGAAGTCCCCGGTGCAGGCTGTGAGGGGAGAGAGCGGCCGTCCGGCGCCGCACACACATCGGCATGGAGGGTGCAGCAATGCATGTGGACAGCGCAGTGGGGCCGTTGCGCTCATCCGGCCCCGCACTGTCTTCCCGGCGGGCGGCGGGACTGTCCGGCCGGCTCGCCGCCTCCGCGCTCGCCATGGAGGGCGGGGTGATGAGCAACGAGGCGTTTCACACGTGGTTCGAGGAGCGGCAGCATACCCATGCGCTGGAGGTCAGCCGGATACCCTTCGAGGAACTGCGGGGCTGGAACTTCGCTCCCGGAAGCGGGAACCTGCGGCATGACAGCGGGCGCTTCTTCTCCGTCGAGGGCATCCGGGTCCGCTCCGACTACGGGCCGGTGCGTGAGTGGTGCCAGCCGATCATCCACCAGCCGGAGATCGGTGTGCTGGGCATCGCGGTCCGCGAGATCGACGGGGTGCTGCACTGCCTGATGCAGGCCAAGCCGGAGCCGGGGAACATCAACGGGGTGCAGCTCTCCCCCACGGTGCAGGCCACCAAGAGCAACTACACGCGGGTGCACGGCGGTTCCGCCGTGCCGTACATCGACTGCTTCATCGACCCCGATCCGCGCCGGGTGCTGGCCGATGTGCTCCAGTCCGAGCAGGGGTCGTGGTTCTTCCGCAAGCGCAACCGCAACATGGTGGTCGAGGTGGGCCCCGAGGTCGAGGCGGGCGAGGACTTCTGCTGGGTCACGCTGGGCCAGCTCGGTGCGCTGCTGCGCCATTCCGATCTGGTGAACATGGATGCCCGTACGGTGCTGTCCTGCATCCCCGACTGGCGCGCGGGTACGTCGACGGCCCATGCCGGCCTGCACTCCGATACGGAGATCCGCAGCTGGGTCACGACGCGACGGGCCCGGCACGAGATCACCACCGAGCCGCTGCCGCTGCGCGAGGCAGCGGGCTGGCGCCGCTCGGACGAGGCGATCTCGCATGAGAGCGGGCTCTTCTTCAGCATCGTCGCCGTCGATGTCAGCTCGCACCGGCGTGAGGTCCCGGCCTGGTCACAGCCGCTGCTCGAACCGCACGGGCTGGGGATCGCCGCGCTGCTGGTGAAGCGGATCGGCGGGGTGCCGCACGCGCTGCTGAGCGCACGGGTCGAGCCGGGTTTCCTCGATGTGGTGGAGCTGGGACCGACGGTGCAGTGCACTCCGGAGAGCCATGCCCATCTTCCGGCCGCGGACCGTCCCCGGTATCTCGATGCCGTGCTGGAGCGCGGTCCGGAGCGGACGCTGTTCGACGCCGTGCTGTCGGAGGAGGGCGGCCGCTTCCACCATGCCCGCAGTCGCTACCTGATCATCGAGGTGGACGAGGGCTTTCCGACGGAGGTGCCCGAGGACTTCCGATGGGTGACGCTCTGTCAGATGAATGAACTGCTGAAGTACAGCCACCACCTGAACGTGCAGGCCAGGACCCTGGTCGCGGGGATGAGGACGCTCCCGTAGCCGGGATGGACGCATGCGTCACCGGCGTTCCGGGCCGCCCCGGAACGCCGGTGCCGTAGGCGTTTCCGCGTCCCCGGGGCAGGTGCGTTGTGCTGCGCCGCCCACCCGACCCGGTCCGGTCGGCCGGACGACGGCACCCCGCAGGCCGCTCAGTACGGCTCCCAGGTCAGCACGGCCGGCTCCCCGGCATTGACGCCCGGGACGGTGCCCCTGCTGTTCCGCTGTCCAGTGTTCCGTTCCACTGTCCAGGTCGGCCATGCCTCGCATCCTGTGGTCGCTGCACGTGAGGCGTCAACGGCCACAGGTCACTTCTGTGGATTTCCCTAGAAGAGTGGCCGAACTCGCTCACGGCCAGGGCATGGAACCGGCCACGACCTGCGCCGATGCGATCCGCGACGTTCGGCCCCGCAGATCGGGCCGTTGGTCCGGTTGACACCCCTCACCTGGGGTTCCACGATTCTCGTGAACTTGTCAGACAGCCGAACAGCCATGACTGAGGGGTTCAGATCCGGCTGCCCGTGCACCCCATGAGGCGACCGGACCGTCGCGCCTCACCCCGGCCACAAGCCAGGGGCCCCGGCGGAGGAGAAGCCTCATATTCTCCTCAAGAACCTCGCAGTACACCTGAGATGCGTGCGTAACATTGGCCATACCGTCACCACTGGGCAGCGCCCGCGAATTCCCGCTTTGCCGTCACCGTGCGATCCACCGTGTCTGCGCCGCCCGGAGCCGCACCGAACCCGAACTCCTGCGAAATATTTCATGACGGATACCTGTCACAGTCGAATCTCTTTCCCCGGGACCGTTACCGTCGAGTATTTCCTTACAGCCCTTCAGAGATCGGCTTGGACGCCCTTCGATTGCGGCCCCAGCGCATCGCGCAACGCCCCCGAGCGGGTTTCACAGAACGATGTGGCAACCTTGAACGCGGAGAACGACGAAATTCCCGTGCAGCACACTGCCGTTGGAAGGTGAACGCCGACAGGAAGCAACAGAGACCAGCTCGCTGCAATACACGCCGGGCGCTCGGCGTAAGCGGCAGAAACCCGGCAGGCTGCCTCGACCGCACTGCCCCGCCGGTTTTTTGCGCTTCCTGCCCCTTCGCCGGTGCCACCCACGGCGGCATGTCCGTAGCAGTACGCACCCTGCGCGCCGAACACCGGCGGCGGTGCGGTCGGGAAATGCCCGGTACCGCGCCCGCTTGTCCGCGCAGTGTGCGACACCTCGGCACACGCCGCTGCAAGAACAGCTCGCGGTCTGAAGGGACCTGAACCTGATGTTGCTGGACCGCGAGGTGGAACTCGACCTGGCAGCCACCGTCCTCGGAAGCGGGCGAGGCGCGCTGGTACTGGTCACCGGTCCGTTGGGGGTCGGCAAATCAGCACTCCTCGACGGCATCGGCGCCCTCCGCGCGGCGCGGGGAGCCCTGCACCTGCGGGTGAACGCGGCGCCGATGGAGCGGGACTTCCCCCTGGGGGCGGCCCGCCAGCTCCTGGAACCGGCGCTACGGCACGCCTCGCCCGAGGAGATGGCGCGATGGACAGCGGGGAACGCGAGCCAGGCGCGCAGCGTGCTCGACGCCGGCCGGCCGGTGGGTGCGGAACCGGCACAGCCCGTTCTGGACAGCCTCACCGCGCTCGTCGAGAACATGGCCCGCGACCAGCCCGTTCTGCTGCTCGTCGACGAGCTGCAGTGGGCGGACCCGGCCACCCTCCAGTGGCTGCGGCACCTGAGCGGGCGGCTCGCCGGCCTGCCGGTGCTGCTGGTGTGTGCCGTCCGCGAGGGCGACGACCTGGCCGGGCATCCGGCGGTCCAGGGGGTCATCGGACATGCCACGCACATCCTGCGCCCGGGAAACCTCGCCTGGAAGGACACTCACGCGCTGATCCGCCGGTACCACGGCGAAGCGCCGGACGGGGTGTTCGCCGCGGCCTGCCAGCAGGCAACCGGCGGCAATCCCCTGATCCTCCACTGCCTTCTGGCGGATTCCGCGCACCGGGACCTCCAGCCCGTCGCGGACAACGCGGAGGCCGCCGCCGCGCTCCGGCCCGCCGCGCTGCGACACCGGCTGCTGCTGCGCCTGGACGCGCAGGCGGAGCAGGTCAGGAGGGTTGCGCGGGCCATGGCCGTGCTCGGGGACGACACGACCCCGGAGCTGCTGAGCAAGCTGGCCGAGGTGGACGCCACCGGGCGGGACCACGCCCTGCGGAAGCTGACAGCTCTCGGTCTGACGACCGGCGAACAGCCTCCCCGGTATGTGCACGCCCTCGTGCAGGAGGCGGTGGCGGAGGGCATACCCCCGGAGGAACGGGCCGCCATGCACGCGCTGGCGGCCGAGCTGCTGCACCGGTCCGGCCGGCCGCCCGAGCAGGTGGCGAGGCATCTGATGGCCCTCACCGCACCGACCTACGCATGGGCCACCGACGTGCTGCGCGCGGCGGCGGGCACCGCGCAGGGCAGGGGCGCGCCCGAGGTCGCCGCACGCTATCTGCGGCGGGCCCTGATGGGCCGTTCACCGGACGGGGAAAGGGCGGAACTGCTGGTCGACCTGGCCACGTCGGAACGCAGCTTCGCCCCCTACACGTCCGTGCGGCACATCGCCCAGGCCGTCCTGCTGTGCGACGGCCCCGTACGGCGCGCGCGGGCCGTGGTGCGGCTGGCGCCCAGCGCGTTCTCCTCGACGCTGCTGCCCGTCCACGAGCTGCTGCAGGAGGCGGCGGACGCGCTGGGGCCCGTGGACCGGCTGCACGGACCGGAACGGGAGCTGGCGCTGCGCGTGGAGGCCCGCGTCCGGCAGTCGACGCTGTCCGATCCGGAGAAGCTGGCCGACTCCGTGGCCCGTCTCGTCGGTCTGGGTCCCGAGCCGAAGACCGGCACCGTGGCCGAGCGGGAGCTGCTCGCCCCGCTGATCGGTGCCGCGACGTTCGCCAACGCGCTGCCCGCCCATGAGGTGGCACAGCTCGCGAAGCGTGTCCTGGAGAGCGAGCCGGCCCTGCCCGCGCATGTGCACACCACCATGCCGCTGGTGGTGGCCGCCCTCGTGGCCGCGGACGCCATCGAGGAGCTGAGTTCCTGGCTCGACGCGGTCCAGCAGAACGCGGCGGGGCGGCAGACGCGCGTGGAGCAGGCGCTGATCGGCACCGAGCAGGCACTCGTCTCGCTGGCCCGCGGCCGTCTGACGGTCGCCAAGAAGCAGGCGCTCGCCGCCTTCGAACTGGCCGGGTCGAAGCACGAGGAGGTCTTCACCCTGTCGTCCATGACCCTCGCCACGTGCGCGATCCTCACCGGGGACGACCAGCTCGCCGACCGGCTGCTCGCCGTCAAGTACCGGGCGGAGGAAGATCCGTATGTGTGGTCGGGACTGGCCATGCTGAAGGGGCAGAGCGCGGCGCGGAAGGGCGATCTGGAAGCGGCTCTGGGCCACTTCCTCGACGCCGGACGGCGTCTCGAACAGTGCGGATGGCACAACCCGGCGCTGCTCCCCTGGGCCTCGGCCGCCGCGTTTCTGCACCTCTACCTCGGCGAACGCGAGCAGGCCAGGGAGCTGAGCGCGCTGGAGGTGAAATGGGCCCGCGCCTGGGGGGCGCCGGGGCCGCTCGGCCGGGCACTGCGCGTGTACAGCCACATGGTCGAGGGGCCGGGCAGCACCGACGTGCTCCGAGAGGCCGTGGAGGTCCTCCAGCTGTCCGCCAACCGCTTCGAGCTGTGCCAGGCCCTGCTGGACCTCGGTGCGCGCCTCGGCCCGGCCGACTCCCATGGCCGCGCGGCACTGCGCCGGGCCCACGCCGAGGCAGTCGCCTGCGACACCCCCTGGCTGGCCCGGCGAGCGGAGGAACTGCTGGCCGAGGCACCGCCGGACCCGGAGGCCACCCGCGGCCAACTGACCCCCGCGGAGCGGAAGGTCGCCGAGCTGGCCGCCTCGGGGATGACGAACCAGGCGATCGCCAACGAGCTGAACATCACGTGCCGTGCCGTGGAAAAGCATCTGACGAATTGCTACCGCAAGATGTCAATTCCCGGGCGAGTGCATCTCTCCGATGCATTGCGAGAACTCGACCGGCAGCCCAACTCGCCCGCTGCGGCGGCGCCCTACTGACCTCCGCACCCTCGTCTTTGTCGTAGAGGCCGGCGTCGCCTGGTGGCGCCGGCCTCTCTCAACAATCGCACCATGACAAAGAGTTATTGCTACCGCACCGTATTGATACCGAACCACCGCACCGGGACACCACAGTGTTTTGCTATTTGCCACATGTCGCGTTGACTCCCGGGATGCGGCCTTCCTAGGGTTCTGATCAGCGGAATACCAATGCAAGAAAGGCACTTCGCTCCGTGGACCGATGGAGCGAGGACGACCAATGCCTCATTCGACGGTCGGATTTCCCGGTGCGTCGACCGCAGAAAGACGGTAGCTCCCTTGACATCCCAGCAATACGCCGACCCGATGCCGACGTCGGCGCCCCTCCCCCCTCAGCCCCCCCACACCCCGCGTGTGCCCGACCAGCCCGCCCTCGGGGCGGGACGGCGCCCGCTCGACCACCAACAGGCCTGCATGGCGAGCCTCAACGAGTCGCTGGCGATCATGGCCGCTGACGCGGAGTTCTTCCGGCTGTTCGGCCAGGACTCCGCCGACACCTGCGGACGCAGCCTCTACTCGCTTCTGCACCCCAGCGCCCCCGGGCTGCTGAACCGGCACTTCGCCCGCCTGGCCGAGGGGCAGCGCGCACGGTTCGTGGAACGGATGGTGGGAATACGGGGCGAGGAGGTGCCGTTCTCGGGTGAACTGACCGGCATAGCGGTACGGAGCGAGTCGGAGCAGGCCCCGTCGTTCGTCGTGGTGGTCCGGCCCGACGACGCCTCGGCCTCGCTCACCGGCCAGGAGGACGCGCCGGCCGGCCGCCGGCAGCTGCTCACCGAACTCGACGCACAGATCCTCGAAGGCGTCGCCAGCGGCGCCTCCACGGTGCAGCTGGCCGCCCGGCTCTACCTCAGCAGGCAGGGTGTGGAGTACCACGTCGGTCTGATGCTGCGTCGGCTCAAGGCACCCAATCGGGCCGCGCTGGTCGCCCGTGCCCACTCCATGGGGATGCTCACCATCGGCAGTTGGCCGCCCCGGGTCCTCCCCGAGTTCGTGAAGGACGCCGACAGCCGGCGCAGCCGCAGCCGCCGGACGGACGCTCCCCGACGGCGCTCCGCAGCCGCCCGCCCCGAGGCCACGGCAGCTCGCACACCGTCGGCCACCCCGGGCACCCGGACCGTGCCGGGCATGCCGAACTCCCGCGCGTCATAGGTCTGCAGAACGGCCGTCAGGACAACGGGCGTCCCCGATGGACAGCCCTTCTCTGTTCACCCGGCACCGGCTCCGCGAGGAAGTTCCCCTTCTCCTCGCGGAGCCGGTGTTGCGTGGTGTGGGAGGCGGCGGTTTCCGGGACGACGGCCCGGCTCATCCCCCGTAACTCCGTGGCCACTTGATGAGGCGTCCGTTCCACCGAGCCCCTCGCCGCTGCCGCACCGCCCGGCCCTGCCGCATGGTGCACGGGTCTCACGTCCGGCCGGGGGACGAGATAGAGTCAACTCGGCTGGAAAGCGCCGTCGCCCGGCATGTGTCACCAGCGGCGCATGCCCCTGACACGAGACGTCCCGGAACCGGGACGGGCACCTGGCGTGCTCCGGCGCGGCGCCCGTACGACCCCCGGGGAGATCTCTTCGCCAAAGCTTCGCCTCCCGGGTACCCCCGGAGGTCTCCGGTTCACTACATATAGGAGAAACTGGAGAAAGCGCCCCAACGGGGAGAGGGCAAGGAGACAGCAATGGACAGGCAGCATTCCCCTGCGCACGGGCGTCGCCGCGTGCCACGCGGGGCCTGCGCGGGAGCGGACCGGCCGTCGGCCGACGGCCGCCCGCATACTGTGTCCCTGCCCGCGGCGGACCGCCCGGAACGACCGTGCCGGGTGCAGGTGCGTGCAGAGGAGACTCCCGATGACCGACGGGATACACACCGACGCGTTCGAATGCCAGCGGGACCGGTTGACGCTCGTCAACCGCGAGGAGGAGATGGCCTCCCTCACCGCTCTCGTGCAGGACGCCCGCGCCGGATCAGGCGGTATCGCGCTCCTGGAGGGCGTCGTCGGCATCGGGAAGAGTCTGCTGCTGGAAAGGCTGGTGTCCGCGCTCCGCACCGACGGCCTGTCCGTGCTGACGGCCCGCTGCGACGCTCTGGAGCATGACTTCCCCTTCGGTGTCGTGCGCCAGCTCTTCGAACCGCTGCTGGCCACCCTCGACGAACCGCAGCTCACCCGGCTGCTGAGCGGCAGTGCCCGTACCGCGGCGCAGGCGCTCAGCGGTGAGAAGCTGCCGGGCGACGCCCTGCTCCCCACCGAGGACATGTCGTACGCCGTGCTGCACGGGCTGTACTGGTTCACCTGCAACCTGGCGGCGGAGGCGCCGCTCGTGATCGTGGTCGACGACGCGCACTGCGCCGACATGGCGTCCCTGCGCTTCCTGACCCACCTCGCGCGCCGGATCGAGGGCCTCCCCCTCCTGCTGGTGCTGTCCCAGCGCACCGGCGACGAGGCGACGGACGCCGCGCTCCTCGGTGACATCGCGGGCCAGCCGCTCTGCAAGGTGCTGCGGCCCGGTCCGCTGACCCACCGGGGGATCGGCCATCTGGTGCAGACCGTCTTCGGCCACGAGGCGGACGACGCGTTCCACGAAGCCTGCCTGGCGCTCACCGGCGGCAACCCCCTGCTCGTCCACTCCCTGCTGAGCGTCCTGCGGCTCGGCGGCCGACCGCCGACCGTCGACAACCTGCCGTACGTCACCGCGCACGACGGTGCCTTCTTCCACGACGCGGTCCGCTCCGTCCTGCAGCAACAGCCCGATTCCGCCACGGCGGCGGCCCGCGCGCTGGCCGTGATGGGCGACGATGCGCTGCCGGAGGTGTGCGCACGGCTGGCCGGGCTGGATGACGCGACGCACTTCGCCGCGATGCGGGCGCTGCGGTCCAACGGGCTGGTCTCGGAGGTCGACGACGGCCGGAGATGGTCCTTCAACCACGGGCTGATCAGAGAGGTCATCCTGGCGGACCTGCCACCCGAGCGGCTCGCTGAGGCGCACCGGCACGCTGCCCGGCTGCTGCTGGACGCGGGGGCACGCGCCGAGCAGGTGGCCGGCCATCTGCTGATGACCACCCGGCCGGCCGCCGGGGACTGGGCGGTGACCGTGCTGCGGGAGGCCGCCCGGGAGGCGTCGTTCCGCGGCGCCCCGGCACTGGCGGTGGAGCTGCTGCGGCACTGTCTGCCCGGGGAGGAGCGGACGCCCGAGGACACGCCGGTCCTCGTGGAGCTGGGTCTGGCCGAGGCGGTCGTGGACCCGCAGGCGAGCGTCCGGCATCTGCAGGCGGCGCTGGAGCATGTGCATGAGCCACCGCTGCGCTTCCGGCTGCTCAGCTCGCTGGCCAGCGGCCTGATCCGCAGCGGGCAGTCCCTCCAGGCGGTGCGGCTGCTCGCCGAGGAAGCGCCGACGGTCCACGACCCGGATCTGCGACGTCTTCTGGAGGGACAGCGGCTGATGGCGTCGGCCGAGGACCTGACGAGCTTCGCGGTGACCTTGCAGGAGTATCCGTTCGACATCAGCCGGCCCGGTAACACCCCCGGTGAGCGGGCCCTGATCGCCGCGGGGGCCGGCCTGTGCTCGGTGCGCGCCGACCGGGCCCAGGAGTCGGCCACCGCTGCCCGCCAGGTGCTGGAGAGCAGCGTGCCCGGTGTCGACTCGCCGTTCTTCCTGACGACGGCGGCGACGGCGCTGCTGTACGCGGGGCTGCCGGACGAGGCGGATGCCGCCTATCAGCGGGTCATCGACGTCACCCGGCAGAGCCACCGGCTGCTGCTGTACGGCCTGTGCCTGGCGCTGCGAGCCGAGGCGCACTACCGGCTGGGGGCGCTGTCCGAGGCGCTGGCGGCCACGCGCTCGGCGCTGAACGTGGTGCCACCGCGCCACTGGGGCCGCACACTGGCGCTGCCCGTCGCGACCCAGATCCATGCGCTGATCGACTCCGGTGATCTCGCCGGCGCCGATGCGGCGGCCACCCAGGCCTTCCCCTCGACGAGCCTGGACACCTGGCAGTGGAACGAGTTCCTGTGTGCTCGGGGGCGGCTGCGGCTCGTCCACCAAGACGCGAAGGGGGCACTGGAGGACCTCCTGGAGGCCGGCAGACGGCAGCTCCAGTGGACACGGACGAGTCCTGCCGTGTCGTCCTGGTGGTTCTGGGCCGGCCGTGCCCACCTCGCCCTGGGCGCGCCGGCGGCTGCCCGGGAGCTGGCGGAGGACGCCGTGGAACGAGCCCGGGCGGGGAAGCTGACCGATGCGCTGGGCACCGGGCTGCGGCTCCTCGCGACGACGGAGAGCGGCGCGCGGAAGCTGGGCCTGCTGGAGGAGGCGCTGTCCGCCCTCGACGGCTCTCCGGCACGGCTCGAACGGGCCCGTACGCTGGTCGACTACGGCTCCACCCTCCATGCGTGCGGACGCACGGAAGCGGCGCGGGAGACACTGCGGCAAGGGCTCGATCTCGCGTATGCGCTCGGCGCGGCCCAGTTGCACGCCCAGGCCAATGACGCGCTGCTGGCCACCGGCGCCCGTCCCCGCCGGGTCACGTCGAGCGGTGTGGAGTCGCTGACCCCGAGCGAGGCCCAGGTGGCGCGGATGGCCGCGGCCGGTGGCACCAACCGGGAGATCGCCGAGGAGCTGTTCGTGACCCAGCGCACCGTCGAGCAGCATCTGACCTCCGTGTACCGCAAGGTCGGGGTGTCCGGGCGGCGGGGCCTCGGCCGGTTCTTCGCGTCCGGAAGTCCCGCGAAGTGACGTCCCGGCCGTAGGGCTTCTGCGCGCTGTGCCGCGGGAAGCGGTCTCCGGCGCCGGGCCCGGACCGCTCCGGTCCACGCCGGCCGTGCCGCGCCGGCCGGTCACGGCGCTGCCGTTGCCGCGACACCGGCGCCTGGCTCGTCCGCCGACCCTGAGGCGGCGTGGACGGCGACCGCGGTCATCACCAGGCCCGCCCGTACGGCCCAGCGTCCTTCGAAGCCGGTCAGTAGCGCATCGCCGAGCTGCCATCCGGGCACCAGCAGCCGCGCGGTGAAGGTCCCCTCGTCCGGGTCGAAGGAGAGGAGTGCGTCCTCGAACTCCAGCGGACGCCCGGTCATCGGGAACCACGCCTTGTACACCGACTCCTTGGCGCTGAACAGCATCCGGTCCCAGGGCAACGGGGATGCGCCGTAAGGGTTCCGCGGGAGTGCGGCGCGTTCCGCGGGCAGCGCCACGGCTTCCAGCACCCCGTCCGGCAGCGGCTCCGCCGGTTCGGCGTCGACGCCGAGGGCGAGCACCTCCGTGGACCGTGCGACGACCGCGGCGGCGTACCCCTCGCAGTGGGTGAGAGCACCGACGAGCCCGGAGGGCCAGCGCGGTTCCCCGCGTGGTCCCGGCAGGATCGGTACGGGCGGGAAACCGAGTTGGGCCATGGCCCGGCGGGCACACCAGCGGCCCGCAGCAAACTCGCGTTGACGCTTGGCGACCGCGCGGGCGACAAGGGGCTCTTCCTCGGGCAGGAGCGCCGCGGCCGGCGGTTCGCCGAGGATCTCCGCCGCGGAGACCGTCTCCGGCAGTAACTCGTCGATCATCGCGGGGTCTCCTTTCCGTGCTGCGGTGAGGGCGCGCCTTGCGGGGCGTCGGCGCGGAGCGGTGGCTCACGGCGCAGGGACCGACACTAGAGCGCGCGCCCGGACAGAACCACCGCAGCGGGTGACCGCGTCTCAAGTACCGGGGAAATGACCAGACTTTCCCGCCTCGGCGGGCCACTCCGCCCCGCCGGTCCGGGCCCCTTTAGGGATTTCCCGAGTGTCGCCCCTGCTCCAATGGCCCGCAGCGAATCGTCACCCCGAAAATCGGTCGCCACACAGTCGAGCGGGCGCGGAGAAGGGCAGTTGACCATGCTGATGAACGAAATGAACGCACTGCTTCGTGGAGGCTCCAGCACCTACGTCGCAGACGAGGAACGGGTCCGCTATGTGCCGGACATGGGCTCCCCGCTCAAGCTGCTCTGCGGCAACCGCTATGAGCACTTCGAGCCGACGGCGGAACGTGTCCGGCAGGACGGTCACACACTCCAGGTGTTCGTCTGGACGGGGTGCACCTACGTGGCCGAATAGCTCGTCGGCCGGTGCCCGCCTCACCACCGGAAAGCACTGATCTGCGCCCGGCCCTCCGCGACCCGCGGAGGGCCGGGCCTTTGTCTTTCGATGGACTCCGGCCCCGGGCATTCCGTCCGGCATACCCCTTGTGACCGGCTGACACCGGGGGTTGTGCCCGCCTCTGACGCGTAGCCGACTCGCAGCCCGTGTACACCCCTCATTCTCAGGGACTACCCGGTGTCTGCGCCTGCTACCAGCGAGCGAGGAACGCGGACGCTTTCGGCTGACGCGGCGGCAACTCGACGCGGCCTAACGTGTTGTCCGTCCCGACAGGGATGCCACGAAAGGGATCAGCATGATTGCAGTAAAGGGATTGTCCAAGCGCTACGGCGACAAATTCGCCGTCGACAACCTGGATTTCACCGTAAAGCCGGGCCGCGTCACCGGATTCCTGGGACCGAACGGGGCGGGGAAGTCCACCACGCTGCGGATGATCGTCGGTCTGGACCGGCCGACCTCGGGCTCCGCCACGGTGTGTGGACGCCCGTACCGCGACCTTCCCAGTCCCTTGCGCACCGTCGGTGCCTTGCTGGAGGCGCGGGCGGTGCACAGTGGCCGGACCGCTCGGGAGCACCTGCGCGGGCTCGCCGCGTCCAACCGCCTGCCGCGGCGGCGAGTTGACGAGGTTCTGGAGAGGGTCGGTCTGACCGATACCGCCCGTCGGCGGGTGGGCGCCTTCTCGCTCGGTATGGGCCAGCGCCTGGGTATCGCGGCGGCGCTGCTGGGAGACCCGGAGATCGTCATTCTCGACGAGCCGGTCAACGGCCTCGATCCCGAAGGCATCCAGTGGGTGCGGGAGCTCATGCGCGGTATGGCCGAAGAGGGCCGTACGGTGCTGGTCTCCTCCCACCTGATGAGCGAGATGCAGGACACCGCGGACCATCTGATCGTGATCGGTCGTGGCCGTCTGGCGGCCGACTGCTCGATGGCGGAGTTCCTTGCCCGCAGCGCGCACAACGGCGTGGTGGTCCGTACCCCCCACGCCGTGGAGCTGGTGCCGTTGCTGCGGCGTGCGGGCGGCACCCTCGACGACGACTCGGCAGGCCGGGGCGAGCCTCGGGGCGAGAACGTTCCCCTGGTGGTGAAGGGCCTCGATGCCCGGCGGATCGGGGAGTTGGCGGGCCGGCACGGCCTGTGGCTGCACGAACTGGCGCCCCAGCGGGTGTCTTTGCAGGAAGCCTTCATGGAACTCACCGCGGACGCAGTCGAATACCGAGCGAAGGAAGAGGGACGAGCCGCGTGAAGACCGCAACGGGCACGATGGAGGCCACCCCAGCAGCAGTGCGGAGCGAGGGCCGGGCCTCGCGCATCCGCTTCATCGACGCGGCCGCCTTCGAATGGATCAAGGTCCGGTCCCTTCGGTCGACGTGGTGGACGTGGTTCGCCGCCGGCTTCGTCACGATCGGTATCTCTCTGGTCAGCGCCGGGAACGCGCAACCGGGCGAGCCCTCGGGGGCTGTGCTGGGAAAGCTGCTCGGCGGCATCCAGCTCGGGCAGATCGCTGTCTGCCTCTTCGGCGTACTCGCGGCCACCTCGGAGTACGGCACCGGTTCGATCCGCAGCACCTTCACGGCCGTCCCGCTGCGACCGCGGCTGTTGACGGCCAAGGCGCTGGTCGTGGGTGCGGTCTCCGTGGTCGTGGGGACGGTCATCACCTTCGGTTGTGTCCTCGTGGGCTCCCTCGGCCTGGACAGCGGTGTCCCCTCGCCGTCCCTGTCCGAGGGGTCGGTGCTGCGTGTGTGCCTGGGTGGCGGTGTCTATCTGGGATTCCTCGGCGTGTTCGCCCTCGCACTGGGCCTGGTCATGAGGGCCACCGCCGGTGGGATCACCGCTGCCACCAGCATCACCTTCGTACTGCCCAACATGATGATGTTCCTCGGTGAGACCGGCGAGACGGTCTCCAAGTGGTGGCCCACGGACGCGGGGGCCCAGATCCTCCAGAAGGAGCCCGCCACGGGCAGCCTGGCGCCCTTCCCCGGGCTTGCCTACTTCGCGGTCATCACCGTCCTTGCCGTCGTCGGCACGATCGTCCTGACCAACCGGCGCGACGCCTGACCGGCACCTCGCCGCCGGAACGGCCCTGCCCGGTTGCTGACGGGCAGGGCCGACGCCGCGCGTGCGCGCTGTGAGCCCCGGGTGATCGCCGAACGTGTCCGGTGGTGAGGTTCTCGGCCGCCCGTCGACGGGAGCACACCCCGCCGCACCGCGATCGGTTTCTCTACCCGTCCTGAGGGAGGAAGCAGCGGCAGGCGAGGGGCAGCAGCAGCGCCACTCCCGCGGGGAGTGCGAAGGCCAGCCGGAAGTGCCCGCCGGCTCCCAGGACACCGCTCAGTGCACCGCCGGAGACCACGCCGATGTAGTTGAAGACGTTGAGCCGGGCGAGGAGGGAGTCCGTGGCGTCGGGGCGGAGACGTCCGGCCGCCGCGACGGTGAGCGGCACGAGCACCGAGGTGCCCAGGCCGACGACCCCTGCCGCGGGCACTGCGGGCACCCACTGGGGTGCCAGGGCCAGAGCGGCGAGGCCGAGCGCGGTGACCAGGGCGAAGCAGCGGATCACCGGGCCCGGTCCGAGGCGGTGCACGAGGGCGTCGGCGAAGGACCGGCCCAGGACGGTGCCGGTCTGGTAGGCCGCGTAGGCGAGCGGCGCGGTCGCGAGCGAGGCGTGCAGGGTCTGGTGGAGATAGACCGTCGCCCACGCGGACATCGTGGAGTCGATGACGTAGACGAACAGCAGGACGATGCCCAGGGGGACGAGCCTTGCCCAGACGTTCCGGCCCAGGACACCGGCGCCGGCGCCGGACGCTGCTGCGGGGCGGTCCGCCGCCCCGGGCGGAGCGGGTCGTGCGGCCGCGAGCATGGCGAGCAGCGCCACGGCGAGCGCCTGGAGGGCCAGCGTGCTGCGGAAGGACCAGCCGGCGTGTGCGGCGCCGGCGGTGGCGAGGGCCGCCAGGATGCCCGCCCCGGCGGCGACCGCGTAGAAGGAGGAGAAAACGCTGTGCCCCGCGCGCCGCTCCAGCACGGCGGCACGGGTGTTGAGGGTGACATCGACGCCGCCGAGGACCAGCCCGAACAGCAGGTAGGCGCAGAGGGCAGCCGTCCGGCCGGGGGCCCAGCTGAGGAGCGCCGGGGCGACCGCCAGCGCCAGGACGAGGGGCCGCAGCACCTGAGTGGCGCCGTAACGCCGGATGACCGCCGATCCCGCGAAGCTGCCTGCCCCGGCTGCCAGCGAGACGCCGACGAGCAGGCCGGTCATGGCTCCGCCGGAGAAGCCGAAGTGCTCTCGCACCGTGGGCACCGTGGTGAAGACGGCAGCGACGCCGAAACCCTGAGCGAAGTATCCGCTGCCCACCGCGCGCCCCGGCCGCGAGCGCAGCACGTCGACGGCGCGAGGGCGCCGGGTGGCGGTTGCCGGGATGACGGACACGAAGCGCCCCTTCCGTACTGCTGCCCGTGAGGCGGGCAGGCGACGTGGGACATGACCCTAGGAAGGGGCGCGCACGGGAAAGAGGACGTCAGCGGACGGGGAAGGGGCGTTACCGGCCACATTCCCGGGCCGCCGGCGCCACCCTTCCTAGAATTGGGCGGACGGGGGCCAGTGGAGGCGAGGGCGATGGAGAGTCCCAGCACGGGGCCGCAGGGTGCGCCGGGTACCAGCCGCAGCACCTCGGCCACCATCCAGCCCAGCATTCTGCGGCACCTGCTGGTGGTCTGCGATGCGCGCGGTGTCGATCTGCGGCCGGCGCTCACCTCCGTCGGGCTTGCCCCCGACCTCCTGCAGTCGGCCCAGCTGCGGGTGTCCTACCGGCAGGGCAGTGCCGTCATCAGGGAGGCGCTGCGGCTCACCGGGGACAGCGGACTCGGCCTGGCGGTGGGAGCCGCGCAGCACCTGACGGCATGGGGCCTGCTCGGCTTCGCGCTGCTCGCCAGCGACACCGTGCGGAGTGCCGTGGAACTGGGTGTGCGCTACCAGAACCTCTCCGGGGCGATGGTGGTCTGGTCCACGGCCACGGACCGCGAAGGGTTCGCGCTGCATGCGCGGCTGCCCGACCCGGGGCTCGACCCCGCGATCGCGGTCTTCCTGGCGGACGAGGCTCTGAGCAGCATCGTGACGGTGACCCGCCTCGCGGTGGGCGCCGCGTTCCACCCCCGGCTAGTCGAGTTCGCCCACCGGCGGCCGCCCCATGCGGAGCGGTACGCCGATCTGTTCCGCTGCCGGGTGCGCTTCGGTGCCGAGACCAATCGTTGTGTGTTCGCCCCGGAGTGGTCATGTCTGGTGATGCCGGCTCGGGACCCGTGGACGCTGGCCGGCACCGTGGAGTTGCTCGACCAGGCCATGTCCTCCCGCCGCGCGCAGCAGGACCTCCTGGAGGTGCTGGAGATCTCGATCGCACAGAGCCTGCCGGACGTGCCGTCCTTCGCCGAGCAGGCCCACCGGCAGGCAGCCAGTGAGCGCACGCTGCGGCGGCGGCTCGCGGAGTGCGGTACGACCTATGACGCGCTGGTGGACGGTGTGCGGCGGGAGCGGGCCGAGCAGCTGCTCGGCCGTACGGCGCTGACCGTGCGTGAGGTGGCGCGCGGAGTCGGGTTCGCCGATGAGCGGACCCTGCGGCGGGCGGTCAACCGCTGGCACGGGATGACGCCGCTGGAGCTGCGCCGGGCACTCGGCGCCCGGCAGGACACCGGCGGCTGACCTCCCTGTGCCGCCGGTGTCCTGCCAGGCTGTCAACGGCCGTGAATCCACACGGTCTTGCCGCGGGTCCACTGGTCGAAGGCGGCCGTCGACTTCTCGGCCCCGCCGAAGCCCGACTGCTTCCACCCGCCGAACGGCACCGTGATGTCGCCCTCGCTGTAGCAGTTGACCGACACCACTCCCGCGTGCACCTTGCGGGCCATCCGGAGGGCGCTGTCGATGTCCCGGCTCCACACCGAGGCGGCCAGGCCGTAGCGGCTCGTGTTGGCCATGCGTACGGCCTCCTCCTCGGTGTCAAAGACCTGCACGGTGACCACGGGGCCGAACAGCTCCTCGGTGAGGATGCCGGAGCCGTCCGGCACACCCACCAGCACGGTCGGCGGGTAGTACGCCCCGCCCGGGTGGACGTCCACGGGGGCGCCGCCGGTGACCACCTGCGCGCCTTCGGCGTGCGCGGTGTCGACGGCGGCCGCGACACGGGCGAGCGCGGAGCGGTCGATCAGCGGGCCGACGCGTGTCCCGGGCGAGGCAGGATCACCGATCGTCAGGGACCGGGCAGCCGCGACGAACCGCTCCAGCACCTCGTCCGCGATGCCGCGGTGCACCAGTACCCGGGACCCGGCGGTGCAGTTCTGGCCCATGGTCAGGAAGGCCGCGTCCATCATGTGGTCGATCAGCTCAGCACCAAAACTCAGGGCGTCCGGCATCAGGATCTGCGGGCTCTTGCCCCCCATCTCCAGTGAGATCCGCTTGAAGTTGCTCTCCGCCGCCGCGGCGAGGACGCGCCGGCCGGTCGCGGTGGAGCCGGTGAAGGACAACGCGCCGACGTCCGGATGGCGGGCGAGCGCCGCTCCCGCCACCGGGCCGAAGCCGGGCAGCACCGTGAGCACACCCTCCGGAAGCCCGGCCTCGCGGCCCAGCTCCGCGAGACAGCAGGCCGAACGCGGCGTCGCCTCGGCCGGTTTGACCAGCAGACAGTTGCCGGCCGCCAGCGCGGGGCCAACCTTCCAGGCGGTCATGGCCAACGGGTAGTTCCACGGCACGACGGCAGCGACCACGCCGATGGGCTCACGACGGGTGAAGCCCAGGCCGCCCGTGGCCGGGGCGACCTTCCCATAGAGCTTGTCGGCCGCCTCGGCGAACCATCGCACCGCTTCGACCGCGCCGGGCACGTCGTGTTCCCGGCATTCGGAGATCGGCTTGCCGGCGTCCTCACAGTCGAGGCGGGCCAGCAGCTCGCGGTCGCGGTGCATCAGACCGGCCAGCCGCAGCAGCACCGCGGCGCGTTCACGGGGCTCCCGTGCGGACCACACACCGCTGTCGTGCACCTGCTGGGCGTGCCGCACGGCCGCCGCGACCTGCTTGACACCGGCCGCGGGAAGGATGTCGAGGAGCCGGCCGTTGGCCGGGTTGACCACGGGCAGGAGGTCGTCACGGCCGGCGCGGAAGGCGGTCACGGCGTGTCCGCCAGTTCCCAGCCGTCGTCCGTCCTGCGGGTCAGACCGCGCCGCCGCAGATCCTCCAGGTAGCGGGCCATGCCACGTTCGCCCCGCCTGCGGAACGGCGGGAAGAGCCGCGGCAGCAGGTTGGGCGCCATCATCACCAGGCGCACCAGCCGCGCCTCGCGGGGCCGCGTGTACGCCTCCAGCCGGGGCCGGTCGAGCAGGCCGACCACGGTCTTCACCACGTCGGAGGGCTGCTGCGGCACGTCCTGGAACTGCATCGAGTTGCCCCCATCCACGGCCTCTTGGCGCAGCATGCGGGTGTCGATCGCCGAGGGCAGCACGGAACCTGCCCGGATGCCCTTGCTCCGCAGGTCCAGCCCGATCGAGAGCATCGCCCCGCGCAGACCGAACTTCGACGCCGTGTAGATCGGTGTCTCCCCCAACGGGAAGATGCCGCCCAGAGAGACGGTCGTGATCACCCGCGGATCGCTGGACGCCCGCAGCAGCGGGATGGCGAGCCGGGTGGTGACCAGCGGCGAGAGGAGGTTGACCTCGATCTCTTCCTCGATGCTCTCGACGCTACGGGTGTCAAAACGCTCCGCGCTGGTCATCCCCACGTTGTTGACCAGGACGTCCAGACGCCCGTGCAGGTGAGCGACGTCCTCCAGCACCTGCCGCACCCCCTCGCGATCGGTCAGATCGGCGCAGAACGCCGTGTGGCCGGTGCCGGGAAGGCCTGCCGCCATGCGCTCGATACGGCCCTCGTCGCGGTCGACGATGACGAGTTGGGCACCGCCGGAGGCAAAGCGCCGGCACATCGCACTGCCGATCCCGCCCGCCGCTCCGGTGACGAGAATGACGCGGTCCTGGAATTCGTACATCAGGGAGCCACCTTCGTCATCGTTTCCGCATTCTGGCCTGGAGGGGGATTTCCGGTGGCCCGCCAGCCCATGGAGGTGATGACCTTCTGCAGGTATGCCACGAACGCGTCACTGTGGACATAGCCCTGGTGGCGCGGTGAGGCGACAAAGGAAATCCCTCCGGTCAGATCAGGCCGGTCGCTGCGGATCAGCTCCGAGAACCGCTGAGCCGCCGGTGACCTGCGTGCCCTTTCCTGGATCAAGCTGGCGATCATCTGAGCCTGCGCGTCGAAGAGCCGGTACGCCCCGGAATTCGTCTCGACGAAACCGACGCCGAACAGGCCGGCGTGCTCCCGCGAGAAGGCGGAGAGATAGAGGTCGGGATGCTGGTCATCGCTGAGGTACTGCTGGGCATAGGGCACGCGGTGGCGGTATCCGGTCGCCAGCAGGATGAGGTCGAAGTGATCCCGGGTGCCGTCCGCGAACATCACCATGTCTCCGCGCATCCGCACGATATCCGGCTTGGCCTGTATGTCGCCGTGCTGAAGGTGGTGCAGAAGAAGAGAGTTGATCGCGGGGTGGGATTCGAAGAGCCGGTGGTCCGGCTTCTGCAGTCCGAGCCGCCGCGGATCTCCGTTCCAGAGCCGCAGCAGCACTTCGAACAGCCGCCGCTCCAGCCACAGGGGAACCTTCGGTCCGTGCGCGGCGAGCTGGTCGACCGGACGGCCGAAGACGTGCTTGGGAATGAACCAGTAGCCACGGCGCATACTGATGACCGCGTGGTCTGCGCTGCGCGCCGCGTCGCAGGCGATGTCACACCCGGAATTGCCGGCGCCGACCACCAGGACCCGCTTCCCTTTCAGCTCGTCGGCGCTCCGGTACGTGACGGTATGACGGACCTCCCCGGAGAATACTCCCGGAAATTCCGGGACGTTCGGATACCACTGACTGCCCGAACACATCACCACGTCGCGGTGCAGGCTGCGCCGGCCGTCGGCACGCGTCACACACCAGGTCCCATCGCGCCGCTTCTCCAGGTTCTCCACCTCGACGCCGAACTCCACCCTCTCCGTGAGCCCGTAAGCATCGGCGAACGACCGCAGATAGGAGAGAATGTCGCGGTGCGGCGGATAGTCCGCGTACGAGTCCGGCATCGGAAATCCACCGAACCCGGAGAGCGACTTGCTCGAAATGAAGTGTGCCGACTCGTACATCGGCGATCCGGGATTGTCGATGTCCCACACGCCGCCCACCGCACGGTGCCGTTCCAGATGGGTATACGGCAGATTCCGCTCCCGCAGCGCCCTGGCCACCGCCAGACCGGCAGGTCCCGCCCCGATCACACAGGTGTCGTGTTCGCCGTCTGTCCGCACTCCGGCCTCCCCCTCGTATGCGTCGCCCATCCCACTCATCCCTCACGGTGAGAAATTCGAGAACCTCGTGATCACGACGCTAGGCACGCACGGCGCACACAGCGCGGGTTCCGGCGGCCAGAGACCGGACGTCCGCGGCCATATCCGCTGACCTGGCGCGCCCTCCCGCCGGCGCCCGACCAGAATGAACGCGCCGGCCCGCCGACCCAGGGACGGGCGAATCGAGCACCACTTCCAGGTCTCCGCCGCGATTCCCACGAGCCCCACGAATCGAGAAGCGTCATGAGCATCCGCGTTCTGCTGGCCGACGACGAGGACCTGGTCCGTTCCGGCCTGAGCATGATCCTCCAGGCCGATCCCGACATCAGCCTGGTCGCCGAGGCCACCAACGGCGTGGAGACCGTGCGGCTGACCCGCCTGCACCGGCCCGACATCGTGCTGACGGACATCCGGATGCCCTTCATGGACGGGCTGACCGCCACCGCACAGGTGCGGCTGCTGCCCCACCCACCCAAGGTGGTCGTCCTCACCACCTTCGACCTCGACGACTACGTGCACACGGCCCTGGAAGCCGGCGCGATGGGCTTCCTGCTCAAGGACATCCCGCCCCGCGACCTCCTCCAGGCGGTGCGAACCGTTCATGAAGGGAACGCCATGCTCGCCCCCTCAGTGACCCGCCGGCTCATCTCGAAGTTCTCCGCCCGCGGTGCATCGAGAGCAGAGGACACGCGGCAACGCCTGTCGGCCCTGACGGAACGCGAGGGCGAGGTGCTTCGCCTGGTCGGCGAGGGCATGTCCAATGCCGAGATAGGCGCCGGCCTGCACCTGGGCGAGTCCACGGTGAAGACCCACGTCAGCCGGCTTCTCGCCAAACTGCACTGCGCCAACCGCGTCCAAGCCGCCCTCCTCGCCCACGACGCCGGCCTCCTTGCGGCATGGCCGCACTCCCCCACGTCGAGTCGCTGAGACATGCCCTCTTCCTCTGTGGTGAGGGCCCGTTGACCTGGTGGTAGGGACAGCCCCAGGGCGAATACGCCAGCTGGCCGGGCTGGAAACGAGAGTGGCCGTACGTAGCGTCGGCGACATGAATTCCGCATCCCCACACCGCAGTTCACGTTCCCTGTTTCGTTGGCTGGCCACCGCCATCGTCCTGGCCGGCCTGGCCGCTACGACGGTGACGGCCTGTTCCGCCCCGGCCGCGGCGCCCCGCACCGAACGCGGACGGCTGGTGTCCGCTCAGCAGGTGAACACGCTGCCCGCCAAGAAGGATGTCGCTGCGGCGTTGGGCACCGCCCGATTCGACGCGCGTACGGTGCGGTTCGGGGTGGACGCCTACCGGCTGGTGTACCGCACCGTGGACCCCAGAGGCCGGCCGACCACCGCCAGCGGACTGCTGGTGCTGCCCCGCAGCCGCGAACACCGCTTACGGACGGTGTCGTTCGCCCATGGCACCGCCAGTTACCGGCACGACGTCCCGTCCTCCAGAGGCAAGGGCGGATTCGTGTCCTCGCCCGCCCTCACCTACGCGTCCGCCGGGTTCGCCGCTGTCGCCCCGGACTACCTCGGCCTCGGCGCCGGTCCGGGACTCCACCCCTGGATGGATGTGCCGTCCGAGACGACCGCCTCGTTGGACATGCTGCGGGCGGCCCGTGCCTTCGTTCCGCGTAAGGGCCGGGCGCTGGGGCACGATGTGCTGGTCACGGGGTTCTCCCAGGGCGCCTCGGCGGCGATGGGGCTGGCGCAGTCGCTTCAGGCCGGCGACGACCGATGGTTCCGGCTCAAGGCCGTCGCGCCGGTCAGCGGGGCGTACGACTTCCGGAACGCCGAGCTGCCGGCACTGCTCAACGGCTCTCTCGCCCCGAAGGAAAGCGTGCTGTACGCGGCGTATTTCCTCGTCGCATGGAACCGGCTGCACCCTGTGTACGACTCGCCGTCCGAGGTCTTCCGGGCACCGTACGACGACACGGTGGAGGCACTGTTCGACGGTTCGCACACCGGCCGGCAGCTCTTCGCCGGGACGCCGGACACCGTCAGCGCACTGCTCACCCCGCGCGGCTTCGACATACTGCGCCACCCGGCCGGCCGACTGGCCGCGGCACTGCGGGTGGCCGACCGCACCTGCGCCTGGACACCACGCGTCCCGGTCCGCCTGTACATAGCCCGTGCGGACGAGCAGGCGGCTCGTGCCAACACCGACCACTGCAAGGCCGCGTTGCGGTCGCACGGCGTGAAGGCGACGGTCGTCGATCTCGGTACCCCGGACTTCGAGGGCTCCAGGCATCTTGGCTCCAACGTCGCGGGCACGACGGCAATCGTCCGCTGGTTCAGACAGTTGCGCTGAGAGCCGTCGGACGGCGCGGCCGGTGCTGCCGATGTGGCCCCGCCCGGCCGCCATACGAGCCGCGGACGGATGTGGCGGAGCCGAAGCACGGTGGGTGTCACCGGCTCCGGCACTCCGCCCATCGTCTGGGCCGCCCAGCAGCCCGACGGAGGGAAGCTGTGTCAGAACCCGTGCGCCGGGCCATGACGGAAGTCGCTTCGACCGGTCACAGGCCGGCGACGTCCCCGGCCCTCTTCAGTGCGGAGCCGAGCGTGCCCACCACGGAGTCGTGCCGCCTCGCGCGCGCCGCCCGGTCCGCCGGCACCAGCCGCGCGCCGGCCTGCACGGCATAGGTGTCCGGGTCGCCGAAGGCATCCCGCGGGTGCTCCCCCGTAGCCGCGCAGTGCGCCGTGACCTCCTTGACCGCCTGGAGGATGACTGCCCGGTCCACGCCCGGCTGCATAGCCAGCCGTACCTGGAGCCGCGCCATCCACTTCTCGCGGTCCTTCTCCCTCGCCGCGTCCGTCGTCTGGTCCTTCTTCTTCTGGTCCTTCTTCGCCACGTGCTCTCCCTGGTGATCAGCAGCCGTCCGTCACGGAGTGGGACGCGGGGACATCGAAGCGGGTTGCGGCAGCGAGAATTTGATGAGTTTCAGGTGACTGCCGGGTGCCGCACAAGGGACGTACTCCGTGACGGCGGCGTCACCAGGGGGCGCGCTGTTCCGGCAGGGGGAGCCGGGCCCGTGCTCTGACTCCGATCCACTACGTTGATCATGCACGGACCGGCGCCGGGGCGTCGCGCGCAGGATGGATCTGCCTGTCGGCAAGGGCAGTTCAGCGGCCTCCGCCCGGCCGGCGCGCCACAGACGGCGCCGGTGGGGGAAACGGCCGGCAACGACGTCACCAGAATCGGAGAACAGCAATGCGGTACGAGTCGTCCGCGCAGCGTGACACGCGCGGTACGCCTTCCCTCGCGAGGCCGACCTCGCGTCGCCGGCTGCTGGGAGTGTCCGGCGCGGCCCTCCTCACAGCGGCCTGCAATCCCCAGGGGGGCAGGCAGTCGGGTGGCGAGGGGAGTGTGCGGCCGGACGCGAAGGGCGGCGGCGCACCCACCGGCGAGGCGCCGAACGGCGCGCTCGGGGTGAACTTCAACGAGGACCCCTCCGACATGAACTTCTCCCAGGTGAGGGCCCTTTCGGCGAGGTGGGTGCGCGGCTTCGTCCCGATGACGGACGACCTCGACACCCACGCTCCGGCCCAGCAGCGGTCCATCGCCAGGCTGCTCGACGCGAGCCGGAACGGCTTCAGGACGGTCCTCTCACTGAAGTTCCCCTTCCTGACTCTCGGGCAGTCGCTTCCCAAGGCGGGCAGCAAGGAGATGGCAGCGCAACTGAAGCGTGTGGACCGGGTGCTGCACTCCGTCATGGGGAAGACGGACATCCTCACCATCGGCAACGAGCCCTTCCTCGAAACCATGAAGGACGAGCGCGACGCGCGCCTCAACGTGTTCTACGAGCACCTCGCCGAACACGTCATCGGCTACCGCAGGAAGCACTTCCCGCACGGCTGCCGGACCCGCCTGTACATGGGGGCGCTCAATCGCCTCGACGAGAAGGACGGACGCACCCCGGCCACCGAGCGGTGGGTCGCCTTCGTCAACAGGAAGCCGGAGCTCGAGGGCCTCGACATCCATCCCCACGTCGACTCCCTGCAGGCGGCCGGCACGTACGTCCAGTACGTCGTGTCCCGCCTGGACAACGGCAAGAAGTTCCTCGCCACGGAGTTCTCCCTGGTGCAGCACTGGGAAGAGCACATGGGCGACAAGATCCCGGCGGCCTATGCCGAGAAGTACGAGGTGCCCCCGGACACCCGCGTGTGGCAGGTGATCGGCAACGCGATCGAGAAGCCCTTCTCCCAGCAGCGGTGGGACGACTTCCTCGCGATGAGTCCGTGGTTCGCCTCCCACAAGGACTATCTGACGCGGCAGATGCAGATGTTCCGGGAGACCGGGAAGCTCGCGGTGGCCACCTACGGGGTGTCCCAGATCGCATCCATGCAGACGGGCTGGGGCGCTGACAAGAAGCCCTGGATACTCAACCCGCTGTATGCGAACCGCACGGTCCGCAAGGAAAACGGAAGGGTCGGGCGGACCACCGTCTGGTTCGACTCGTTCCGTGCCCTGCAGGAGTCCTGAGCGACTCACCGGGGTGCGGAACGAGGCAGTCGCACGGCACGAGCTCCCTACTCCACC
This sequence comes from Streptomyces sp. NPDC001219, assembly GCF_053597915.1. Lineage (NCBI taxonomy): Bacteria > Bacillati > Actinomycetota > Actinomycetes > Kitasatosporales > Streptomycetaceae > Streptomyces > Streptomyces sp. NPDC001219. The sequence goes on from NZ_JBSFJF010000028.1 coordinate 74,814, forward strand.
GCGTACAGCAGGTTGTACTCGGCACCGTCCGCCCTGAAGCGCAGACTGCGCTCACCGGGCGTATCCGTGATCCACTGCTCCCCGAGCTTGCCGTCCCCGGCTGTTCCGCCGCCCTCCCCGAGGGAGACCGCGATCGTTCCCGTGAAGTCACAGTCGTACTTGACGGTGTACATCCGGTCTCCCAGCACCGTCCCGTTCCACACGGTGCCACGGTTCTGGACCACCAGCCTCGGCTCGTCGGAGCCGCTCCAGCCCTCAGTCGTGACGCACTTGAGCTTCTCCAGATAGAGCTTGGCCATACCGTCCCCTGTGCAGGATTCTTCTCGACACTGCACATCCTGCCGAGCCTCAATAAACGATCACTAAACGCACGGGCGATGCGCCCGTGAGCGTGCCCGAGGGTCTTAGAACGCGCAATACGAACACCGTTCGCGCCCAGCCGAGAGTGGTGACGCCTTCTTGACCGCCATTTGCACCGTACGTGAGGATCTCCGCAGGTACTGACAGATGGTGAGAGGACGGACATGTCCTGAGAAGCCGGGGAGGCGGAGGGACACAGGACAACCAGCCGGGCCCTCACACCGCCACCACATGACCGGGCCGCGCACCGAAGATGGCGGCCGAATCCGGGAGGGACGATCGTGGCAGGGCACTTCATCCTCAGGAGCATCACCAACTCCGACATCGCGCTGGCGGGGCAGAAGGGCGCGAACTGGTCCGCTGTCCAGCACGCCGACATCGGCTGGAACACCACATCACGCGACGTGCTGTCCAAAGCGCTGAGCGGTCAGCCGATCGGCAACCGCGACGGGCTCCCGCCGCACCGCTATCTGGAGTCCAAGTTCAGCACCGGCCCCACGCTGGAGAAGTACCTGCGGGGCGCGGGCTGGGCAGACACGCTCATCCGGCCGGACAGTGCCGGTCTCGGCCTGCGCGAGCTGAGCCCCAAAGCCAGGGCCGCGTGGGACCGCGGTGACCGCACCGCGGCGCTGGTCGAGCAGTTCCTGCACGGCACCGCGACAGTCGAGGTGTACTACATCAGCGGGACCGAGATGAGCTGAGCGTGGTAGCCGCCTTGGTCGGTTGACGGTCCAGGAATGCGGCGAGGTCGCCGTCGCCGGAAGGGGGATCTGGCACAAGTAGGCGGCGGGCGGACGGAGTTGGCGCTGTGGTGACGGGCCGTCCGCCCAGCGCGGGCGCGTCCGTCCCGCTCAGGTGGGGTGTGAGGCCTGGCATCGGGTGACGGCGAGGATGGCCATGTCGTCCGCGTGGGCGCCCTCGGTCCAGCGGCCGACGTCCTTGGTCAGGGTGTCCACCAGGGTCTCGGGGTCCGTGAACGGCCGGCCCAGGCGCGCCGAGGACGCCGGGTCGTAGAACGTGCCCCGCCTGTCCCGTGCCTCGGTGACCCCGTCCGTGACCAGCAGCAGTGAGGCGCCCCGGGGCAGCCGCACCACATCGACCGGTGCGGCGGCCGCCGGGGTGATATCGCCCAGGCCCACGCCGAGGGGCAGCTGCGGGACGGTCGGGTCGAGTCGTACGGGCTGCTCGTCGTGCACCAGATACGGGGGCGGGTGCCCGCGGTTGACGAGGCTCAGCCGCTCGCCGTCGGCGGAGACCTCGGCCAGCACGGCGGTGGTGAAGCCCTCACTGGAGATCACCGGCCCGCTCCGGGCAGCCGCCCTGGCCAGCGCCTCGTCCAGCCGCTCTCCCAGCGCGGTCAGGGTGGGGGCGTATTCGGCCTCCTCACGGAAGGCGCCGAGCGCGACGGACACCGCGGCGACGGCCTTGAGGCCCTTGCCCCGTACATCACCGATGATCATCCGCACCCCGAAGGGTGTCTCCTGCACCGCGTAGAAGTCGCCGCCGATCCGCGCCTCGGCCTGCGCCGCGGTGTACCCGGCGGCCACGGCCAGCGGCCCGGCCTCCCGCGGCGGGTCCGGGAGCACCGCCCGCTGGACCGCCTCCGCGACGTCCCTGGCCAGCGCCAGATCGCGGCCCTGCCGCACGATGAGCCGGTTCACCCCGAGCGCGAGCACACCGATCAGGCCGACCACGGCCAGATCGACGAGCAGCGGCGTCGCCGGGCGGCCGCGTTCGAGGTCCAGGGCCACCGAGACGACGCAGGTGACACAGACGACGGCGAGCGCGGAGCGGAAGGTGAGGGTGGCGCCGGCGACGAGCGGTGCGGCGGCCAGCAGCGGCAGACCCATGTACGGCTCGGGCGCGAAGAGGTTCAGCAGGACGCCGGCCAGCAGGGCCAGCGCCGCGAGTATCCAGGGCACCTTCGCCAGCGTGGGTTGCAGGCCATTCACAGTGCATCTCCTGCTGCCGGGCCGCGGTCGCGACGCGGAAGGACCGGAGGCCACCGCACGGCACCGGGTGTGCCGGTCCATTGGCTTCACATATACGCCTTACGGGCTGGATGCGCGCGTTACGGCGGCGCCGCACCCGTCCGCGCGGCGACGCTCCTAGCCGGACTCGGCCCCGCGCGGGGACAGCGCGGAGAACCAGCGCAGCCCCGGTGTGGTCGCGCCGACCAGCGCCACGGCGCCGATGCACAGCAGGCCGCCACTGACCAGGGCCGCCGCGCCCGAGGTGGCGTCCGCGACGAGGCCGCCGCGCAGGTTGCCGAGGTCCGGTCCGGCCTGGCCGACGATCTGTTCGGCGGCGCTGACCCGGCCGAGCAGTGCGTCGGGGGTGTGCAGCTGCACGAGGGTGCTCCGGGAGACGACGGAGACGGTGTCGGCGGCGCCCGCCACGGCCAGGAAGGCCAGCCCGGCCCAGGGATCGGCCGCCAGGCCGAACAGGGCGAGGGCCGCGCCCCAGGTGGCCGCGCCGCCGAGCATCACGAGACCGGGGCGGGCGAGACGGGTGAAGCTCCCGGCGAAGAGGGAGGCGAGGACCCCGCCGACCGCGACGGCGGTCAGGAAGAGTCCGAGCGTACGGGGGTCATTGCCGAAGCGTTCCGCGTTGACCTGCGGAAACAGGCTGATCGGCATCGAGAGCACGGTGGTGGCCAGGTCCGTGAGGAGCGCTCCGCGGATGACGGGGGTGCGGACCAGGAAGGCCAGGCCGTCCGCCACACCGCGCAGACCGGGGCGGGCGGGCTCGTCGCCGGGGGCCATCCGCGGCAGACCGTACGCCCCGTACAGCGCGGCGGCGAAGGTGAGCGCGTCGATCAGGTAGCAGCCGCCGACGCCCAGTCCGCCCACGATCAGCCCGCCCAGTGCCGGGCCCGTCAGCATGGCGCCCTGGAAGGAGATCCGGTTCAACGCCAGCCCGGCGGCGAGCTGTTGCTCCGGCAGCAGACGGGGAAGGAAGGTGCGGGCGGCCGGACCGCCGCCGGCCATGAAGCAGGACTGCACCGCGACCAGCGACAGCACCCCCGCGGTCGGAAGGTGCCCGAAGAGGCCCTGAAGGGCGAGCAGCGCCACACAGACGGCCTGGCCGGTGGTGGTGATCAGGTAGACGGTCCGCCGGTCCACCCGGTCGACGAGCGATCCGGCGAAGAGTCCGAGCGCGAGGAGGGGGACGGCCTGGGCCAGGCCGACGGCTCCGGTCCAGACGGTGCTGTGGGTCGTCTGCCAGACCTGGAACATCACGGCGACGAGGGTCATCTGGCCGCCGAGCCGGGAGAGCGCCTGACCGAACCACAGCCGCCGGAACGGCGCCGACCGTCGCAGCGGGGTCAGATCGAGCAGCGCGTTCCTCACTCCCATGCCGGGTCCTCGGCCAGCCGCTCGGCGATCCGGTCGTGGAAGCTCTTGCGCGCGAGGGCCTGCTCGACGTCGGCGACGGCCCGGCTCAGCGGATAGGGCACCTCGGCCTCGATCTCGGCGAGCGCCGCCTCGGTGGCGCGCCACTCCGCGGCCAGCCGTCCGACGAGGCCACGGGCCCGGTCCGTGAGCGTCACCCTCTTGCTGCGCGCGTCGTCGCCCGCCACGGTCTCCACCCAGCCGGCCGCCCGCATCGCGGCCACCTTCTGGCTGAGCGCGGAGTGGGTCCGGCCGACCGACTCGGCCAGCTCGGTGATGGTCATCGGCCCGCGGGCGTGCAGCCGGAGCAGTTCCCTGACGTAGCTCGGCTTGAGCCCGGCGATCCGGTGCTCGGCGTAGACCCGGGCGATGTCCGCGTCCATCGACGCCTGCAGCAGCCACAACGGCCGCCAGAGGCTCTGGTCGGTGGGGTCGGGGGTGGGTTCGTTGGCCATGAGCGGATCGTAACAGTGCTTATGTAAGTGCTGTCAGATTGCTTTCGGCCAAGCGGAGACCGGGCCCTGGCGGGACGGAGTGTGCGGGCGGCCGGTCCTGGTGGACCATGGAAGCCGAAGCACTCACCAGTGAAGGGGAGGCCACAGCCAGCGAGGTGGACAGGCCACGGACCGGAGCGAGGGTCCACAGGGTCCGTCGGGTGGAAGGAGTGCCCGGGTGAGCGCAGCCGACGGGCGTCCGGCCGGTGCCGGTCAGCCGAAGGGCAGGCAGCCACAGCCGAGCGGGCTGATGGACCTCCTCGGGGTGGCCGCGGTCCTGCTGGACGCCGATGGCCGGATCGTGCTGTGGAGCCCGCAGGCCGAGGACCTGTACGGCTACACCTCCGAGGAGGCGCTCGGGCGGTATGCGGCGCCCCTGCTCGTGCACCAGGAGCACTGGGACCTGGTCATCGGGAAGTTCACCGGGGTCATGGAGACCGGCCGGAGCTGGAGCGGCACCTTCCCCGTCCGGCACAAGGACGGCACCGTACGGCTGGTGGAGCTGCGCAACATGCGGCTGATGGACGACCACGGCGACTTCTACGCCCTCGGGCTCGCGACCGACTCCTCGACGATCCGCGAGGTGGAGCGGGACGTCGCCCTGTCCACCCGGCTGATCTCCCAGTCCCCCATCGGGCTGGCGATGCTCGACACGGAACTGCGGTATGTGGCCGTCAATCCCGCGCTGGAGCGGATGCACGGTATCCCCGCGAAGGAGCATCTCGGGCGGCACTACCGCGAGATCATGACCGCCACCAAGTTCGAGGTGCCCGAGGCCGCGATGCGGCAGGTCCTCAAGACCGGGGTCCCCATGGTCGACCAGGCCACGGTCGTCGGCCGTACCCCCGCCGACCCGGGCCAGGAGCACGCCTGGTCGATCTCGCTGTACCGGCTGGAGGACCCGCACGGGCGGGTGCTGGGCGTGGCTGACCTGGTGGTGGACGTCACCGACCGGTACCAGGCAGCCAGGGAGGCCGCCGAGGCCCGGCAGCGGCTGGCCCTGATCGCCGACGGCTCCGCCCGGATCGGCACGACCCTGGAGGTGGACCAGACCGCGCGTGAGCTGGCCGAGGTCACCGTTCCCGAGCTCGCCGACGTGGTGACGGTCGATGTGCTCGACTCCGTCCTGGACGAGGCCCGCCCCGCCCGCGACGACGGCCGGGCGCTCTTCCGCGCCCTCGCGGTGAAGGCCGCCTACCCCACCGAAGCCGTCCAGGCCGCCGATCCGCCGGGCCATATCGCCGCGTACGAGACCGACCGCCTGGCCACCCAGTGCGTACGCACCGGCCGTCCGATCCTCGTCCCGCACGCCGATGACCACGATCTGGCACGCATCGCCCGTGACGACCACGCCGCCGGCCTGCTGGCCCGCGCCGGGGTGCACTCGTATCTGGTGGCCCCGCTCACCGCCCGCGGCCAGATCCTCGGTGTCCTGGGGCTCATCCGCGCCGGCGACTCACCACCCTTCGACGAGGACGACCTCGCACTCGCCGTCGAGCTGGCCTCCCGCGCCGCCGTCTGCATCGACAACGCCCGCACGCACCAGAAGGTGCGCAACGCCGCCGAGACCCTGCAGCGCAGCCTGCTGCCCGACCATCCGCCGCACCGCCCCGGGCTCCGGCTCGCCTCCCGGTACCGGCCCGCGCAGGCCACCTACGAGATCGGCGGCGACTGGTACGACGTCCTCCCGCTCGACGGCGACAAGACCGCGCTGGTCGTGGGTGACGTGATGGGCAGCGGGATCGACGCCGCCGCGACCATGGGCCGGCTGCGCACCGCCACCTGCGCCTTCGCCGACCTCGATCTCGACCCCGCCCAGGTCCTTCAGCACCTCGACAAGATCACCTCGGACCTGGAGCACTACATCGCCACCTGTGTCTACGCGAGCTACGACCCGCACCGCGCGGTGTTCCACATCGCCACCGCCGGCCATCTGCCCCCCGCCCTCGTCCGCCGCGGCAAGCACCCCGAGTTCCTCGACCTGCCCACCGGCACACCGCTCGGCGTGGGCGGCGTCCCCTTCGAGACCACCACCTTCCGCCTCGACCCCGGCGACCAGCTGGTGCTCTACACCGACGGGCTGGTGGAGACCCGCCACCACTCCCTCGACGAACGCCTGGACACCCTGCTCCGCCTGCTGAACCCGCCCGACGGCTCCCTGGAGGAGACCTGCGACCGCCTCCTCCGCGAACTGCGGCGCCCCGACGACCCGGACGATGTCGCCCTGCTGATCGCCGGCACCGAGCCGTTCACCCCCGGCAAGGACTGAGGAGCGATGCGCGGGCGCGGGACGGCCTCCGCGAGATGACCGAAATGGCGGTACCAAAACGACGATTCCGAAATGACGGGGCCGGAACGGCGGGCCATAATCGACCATCCGTGATGGAATTCTGACGTGAATTGATTACGCCAGGAAATTTGCGCTTCCCCGCCCTGGATTTCCCCCCTTCCCCGCGAAGGGGGTTTGTGTCCCTTTCTGGTGAATTCCGTGCGGATCAGCGCCCCGGGGACCCCATCGCCTCCGGCGCCATCCAAGGCGGACGATCATGCTCATGCCCGTCCCTCATGGGCAACCGACACCCGGAGGCGTGCTCGCGCCACCCATAAAGCTTAATTAGCCGCCCGAATTCGGGGATTTCAAGTGGTGCGCCGTGACAATGCAACTGGCTGCGTGTCATATCACTACTGCGCCGCAGAAGGGCGACAGGGTGTCGCCCTTCACAGCAGGCCGAAAGGAACATGTCCATGCGCACTGCCCGCACTCTGTTCGCCTCAGCCGTTCTCACCGCGATGTTCGCGGTCGCCGGTCCCACCGCGACCGCCGCGTCCGCGGTCGAGAGCCACACCACGGACCACACCGCGTCGAGCAGTTCCGCCCACGACCACGACAGGTGCAAGCACGGACACAAGCGGGACCATCACAAGAAGGACCACCGCAGGAAGCACCACAAGAAGAACCACCACAAGCGCGATCACCACAGGTGGGACCACCACCGCCCGAGCGGCGGCGTGCACACCGGCGGCGGGGGCCTGATGGACTTCCTGCGCTAGGACGGGGACCGGCCGGCACCCGGCCCGGGTGCCGGCCGGTTCCTGTTGCCCTGTGGGGCGGGTTTCCTCTTCGGGAGCCCGCCCCACAGCGGCGATTCGCCGTGGCGGGCAACGGCTGATAGGGAGGTGGCATGAGCGAAATACCTCCGGTTCTGACCGTGACTGCCATCAGCACCATTGGTGCCGCCGATGTGCACGACGACAACGCGGACTCCTGGGTGGTGATCGAAACCGCCGAGCAGGGGCAGCTGTTGCTCAACCTGCCCGGCCCCCTGTACCGGGCCGCGGTCCAGGCCACCGAGCTTCCGGCCGACCAGGCCGGCCCCGGCCGCCTGGCACTCACCGAGGACGAAGTCACCGCCTACCGCGCCCATATCGCGGCCCTGGCCCGCGCCGACCAGGAACCGCGCGCCTAGCCAGGCTTCCGGGGCCGGACCGCGGTGCGGAACGGAGCCGGCCTGAAGCCCGGAGCCGGCGGCTCGCGGCAGACCTCTCATCCGGCCGGGTTTCAAGCGGCCGAAGGCGGCAACACGTTGCGCATGTCCTCACGCGCTCGTTACCGCAACAACGAAGCAGCGAAGGTCATCGTCGTTCTCGCGGATCTGACGGCGCTGATCCTCGGTCTGTGGATTCTGTTCGCCCTCCTTGACGCGAACCGCGCCAACGACCTGGTCACCTTTGTCCATGACGTGGCCGGCTGGCTGGCCGGGTGGTCGCACGACCTGTTCACCATGGACACCGACTGGCTGCGGACCGTGCTGAACTACGGGCTTCCCGCCGTCGTCTACGTGTGCGTCGGGCACGCGCTGGCTGCCCGCATCCGCCGCTTCTGAAACGGGCGCGCCCCGCCCCGATCCGAGAGGCGGTCTCTAGGCGTCCTGATCCTGGCCCAGGGCACGGGCGATGAGCACGGCCACGTCGTCGGGGTTGTCCGGATCGCGCAGCGCGTCGAGCAGGCGGTCGCAGGTGTCCTCCAGGGAGCGGTCCGGGCTGTCGAGCAGGCGCAGCAGGAACGACAGCCGCTCGTCGATGGCGTCATGGCGGGTCTCCACCAGACCGTCGGTGTAGAGGACCAGCTGGTCGCCGGGGTTCAGGCGGAAGGTGGCCTCCTCGAAGGGCACCCCGCCGACCCCGAGGGGGACGCCGATGGGCAGGTCGAGCAGCGTCGGGGGCCGGCCGGTGCGCATCAGCACCGGTGGCAGATGTCCGGCGACGGCGATGTGACAGACCGCGTGCAGTGGGTCGTACACGGCGTAGGCGCAGGTGGCGTACTGCTCCAGACCGGCGGTGATCTTGTCGATGTGCTGGAGCACCTCGGTCGGCGGGATGTCGAGGTCGGCGAGGGTCGAGGTGGCGGTGCGCAGCCGTCCCATGGTGGTGGCGGCGCCGATGCCGCTGCCCATCACGTCGCCCACGACGAGCGCGGTCTTGTCCGCGCGGAGGGGTACCACGTCGAACCAGTCGCCGCCGACCTCGCTGACCGTGCCGGCCGGCTGGTATCGGGTGGCGATCTCCAGGCCCTTCCCGTGCGGCGGCCGGTCGGGGAGCAGGCTGCGCTGGAGGGTGACGGCGGTGTTGCGCTGGCTCTGGTAGAGGCGGGCGTTGTCGATGCACACCGCGGCGCGGTCGGCCAGTTCGGCGGCCAGCGCGAGGTCGTCCTCGTCGAACGGCAGCGGGTTGCGGGCGCGGGTGAGGCCCAGGGCTCCGAGTACCTCGCCGCGGGCGATCAGCGGCATCGTCAGGTAGGTGTGGATGCCGGCGCGGGCCAGCAGGGCGGCGGCTTCGGGGTCGCGGGCGATACGTGCCAGGTCCCGTTCCCCGACGTGGGGGATCAGGAGCGGGCGGCCGGTGCGGACACACCGGGTGGCGAGCCGGTCGGGCCCGTAACTGGTGAGGTGGCCGGGCGGGTCGGCGGCGCGGACCGCCTCCGTGGGGTAGGCCGCCTTGACCGCGAGGGCCCGGAAGAGCGCATGGCGGGCGCCGGGTGTCTGGGGCTGTCGGCCTTCCAGGACGGAGTCCAGGATGTCCACCGCGGCCACGTCGGCGAGGTCGGGGACGGCGACGTCGGCCAGCTCACGGGCGGTCTGCTCCACCTCCAGCGTGGTGCCGATCCGGGCCGAACCGTCGGCGATCATGGCCAGGCGCCGCCGGGCGCGGGCCGCCTCGGTGGCCGCGCGGTGCCGGTCGGTGACGTCCACCGACAGGCCGGCCACCCCGAGTACCCGCCCGCCCGGGTCCTCCAGCCGGTAGTAGGAGACCGACCAGGCGTGATCGTTGTCGGGGTCGGCGGGGGTGCGGCCCACGGTGTGCTCGTCGACCAGTGGCGTTCCGGACGCCAGGACCTGCCGCAGGGCGGCCTCGATGGCGTCGGTGTCCAGGAACGGCAGCACCTCGCGTACCGACCGGCCCAGATGCTCGTGGACGGGGACACCGTTCATCCGCTCCAGCGCCGGGTTGACGGCGAGATAGCGCAGGTCGGTGTCCAGGACGGCCAGCCCGATCGGGGACTGCGAGACCAGCCGGGTGGACAGGGCCACGTCGCGTTCCACCTGGCGCAGGATCTCCTCGTCGGTGGCGATGCCCAGGGCGTAGAAGTCGCCCCGGTCGTCGAGCAGCCGCATGTTGCGGAACTCGACCAGCCGGGTGCCGCCGTCCTTGTGCCGGACGGGGAAGGCGCCGGCCCAGCTCTCGCCCGTCGCCATGACCTCGGTGAACAGTCCGATCACCAGGTCCAGGTGCTGTTCGTGGACCAGCAGCCGCCCCGCGTACTGGCCCAGCGCCTCCCGCGCGGTGTAGCCGAAGAGCTTCTCGGCCTGCGGGCTCCACAGCACGATCCGTCCCTCGGCGTCGAGCAGCACAGCGGCGACGCTCAGCAGATCCAGCAGTCCGCTCCGCCGCGGCACCCCGGAAAGCGGCTGATCGCCCGCCGGGCCGAAGGGGCCTGCTGTGGCCATCCCGGCACCTCCTCCGCCTGTGCGCGCGGCATACGGCCCCGCCGGCGGGCCGCGGGCCGTGTTCACCGCAGCTCACCGTGCTTCCATGTTCCCCGGATCGGGGAGGCCGCGCAGTCGCGCCGGGCCCCGGCCGGTGCACCGCGGCTGTGGGCAGGGCTCCCACCGGCCCGACCGTGATCAACACCACGCCTTCCCAGCGGCTCCCCCGGCCGGCCAGGGCGCCGAGAACGGGCCTCCGGCGGCCGGTCCCCCGGGGCCGGGCGGTGGTGAACGGCGCAGGTCGGCGGGGTCATTCCCCGGTGGCCTCCGCCGCAATTCCCGGTACTTCCGCGGCGCCCGGGTTCCTGATTTGCCTCGGGCCAGGGGCGGTGTGCAACAGTGGGCCTCCCGGTCAGCCGGGCGCGCCGCTGCGCAGCCCCTGCCGGGACTCCCCCACACCCCAAACGGTCGGTTCCGGCTGCGCCCTGTGCGTGTCCGGACCGTCGCCCTCCCGTCACGTCCTTCCCGAGAGAGCGATGCAGGCAACGACTCTTCCTCCCCGGACCGCAGACCTGTTCCGGCAGGGTCTGGAGCGCCAGGCCGGCTCCGCCCTGCTGCGTTTCGGCGCCGCGCGGCAGCGCCCGGCCGACCGGATCAGCTGGTCCGGCGACGGCGCCGCCGCCTGGCTCGACGACGCCCGCGGACATCTGTGGAGCGTCGGCGAACCGGTCGCCGCCGCCGGACTCGTCCTCCGTGCGGCGCATGAACTCCCCGACCACGTGACGGAGTTCACCGGTCCCCTGGGTACCGACACGCTGGTCGGCCGTCACCTCGCGGTGAGCGAGGTCGTCGAGTGGGTCTTCCGGTGGACGCTGGAGGCACCGCCCGTCCAGCGGGCCGAGGAGCGGGTGATCATGCTGGACGAGTCGCACCACGGGGAGCTGCTCGCCTTCCTCAACGCGCACAGCCCCGCGCACTCGACCGGCCCCGGCTCGTCCGGCGTCAGCCTGTGGACCGGTATCCGTGGCGCCGACGGACAGCTGGTGGCCTGCGGCGCGCTGAGCAGTCTGCGGGACAGCGGGGCTCCGCTGATGGCCTCGGTCGCGACGGACGCGCGGCAGCGCGGCCAGGGGCTCGGCGCGGCGCTGACCTCGTGGCTGACCCGGTACGCCGTACGCCGGTACGGGTTCTGCACGCTGTGGCAGCTCGCCGACAACACGCCCGCCGAGCGCCTCTACAGCCGCCTCGGATACCGCAACGAGGACCCGTGTGTGTCCGCCCGGATCGCCCCGCCGGAATGGGTCTGAGGCCGGACCGTCCGACCGCCTGCGGCGCGTGACCGGGGCGCGCCGTCACAGCCGCAGGCGGTGTACCCGGGCGAGGAGCAGGACGGTGTCATCGGCCGGGGAGCGCGGTACCAGGCGGGCGAGGAGGTGGTCCGCGGCGGCTTCCAGGGAGTCGGGGAGGCCGCTGAGTTCGGTGCGGAGCGCCGTCAGCCCCTCGTCGATGTCATGGCCGCGCGCCTCGATGAGCCCGTCGGTGTAGAGGACGAGGGTGGAGTCGTCGGGCAGGCCGAGCTCCGTCGACCGGAAGGGGCAGCCGCCGACGCCGAGGGGGACCCCCAGCACCTCGTCGACGATCTCCGTCCGGCCGTCGGGGTAGCGGACCAGGGGCGGCGGGTGGCCGGCGCTGGCGATCCGGGTGTGGCCGGTGACCGGGTCGTAGCGGATGTAGAGGCAGGTGGCGAGTTCGATGCCCGCCTCCTGGGCGCAGTGGTCGAGTTCGGTGAGCAGCTCTTCCGGTTCCTGGTCGTGCCGGGCCAGTGCCTTGGCGGTGATGCGCAGCCGGCCCATCGCCGCGGCGGCCGAGACACCGTGGCCCATGACGTCGCCGACGACCAGGGCGACCCGCTGGTCGGGCAGGGCGATCATGTCGTACCAGTCGCCGCCGACCTCGGTGACGTGACTGCCGGGCAGATAGCGGTGGGCGACGTGCAGCGAGGAGCAGGTGCCCAGGGAGCTGGGCAGCAGCGCCCGTTGGAAGGTGAGGGCGATGTTCCGCTCGCGGCTGTACAACCGGGCGTTGTCCAAGCAGAGCGCGGCCCGGGAGGCCAGCTCGGCGGCCAGGCTGAGGTCCTGCTCGGTGAAGGCCGGTCTGGCGGCGGACCGGCCGAAGATGGCGATGCCCTGCACCGTTCCGCGCGCGATGAGCGGGGCGAGGAGGAGGCAGGTCAGTCCGCTGCCGGCCAGTACCCGGGCGCGCGCCTCGTCCAGTACGGTCCGCAGCATGAACTCCTGGTTCACCGGCACCGCGATCGGACGGCCGGTCCGCAGCATCCGGTGGATGGCGGAGCCCGTCGGGTAGTGCACCCCCTCCACCCCGCTCACCAGCTCCGTCGCGGGCGGAGGCAGCACGGTGCCGTGGGCGAGGCGGCGGGTGATCACCGGTAGCTCCGGGTCGAACACCTCCCGCTCGTCCAGCCACTCCACCAGCTCGACGACGGCCGCGTCGGCGAAGACCGGCATGACGGCGTCGACCAGTTCCTGGGCGGTGACCTTCACGTCCAGGGTGGTGCCGATCCGGGCGGACGCCTGGTCGAGCAGGGCCAGCCGCTGACGGGTGGCGGTCGCCTCGACGATGGCCTGCTCCCGGTCGGTCACGTCCACCAGCAGTCCGCCGACTCCCGGGCGGGTGCCCCCGGCCCGGGAGAGCGGGAAGAAGCTCACCGACAGCACCTTGTCCCGGTCCGGGTGGCCCCGGGTGCGCATGCCGACCCGTACCCCCGCGACGGGCCTGCCCTCCTCGGCGACGCCGCGCAGCATCCGCTCGTACTCGCCGCCATCCGCGGTGATCATGGTTTCGGTGATGCGCCGCCCCAGGTGTTCCTCGATGGGCAGCCCGTTGATGTCGGCGAGCCCCTGGTTGAGGTGGGCGTAGCGCAGTTCCTCGTCGAGCATGACCAGGCCGATCGGGCAGGTCTCGAAGAGCGCGTCGAGGAAGGCGAGATTGGTCTTCACCCGGTCCAGTTCGTCGCCCCGGCTCGCCAGGGCCATGATCACCGTTCGTCCGGCGACGCCGGCCACCGGGAAGACCCGGAAGCCGCAGTCGAAGACCGCACCGTCGAGATGCCGGGCGGGCAGCCGGCCGCGCCAGTAGCCCTCGGTCCGGCCGCGCTCGGCGAGGCGGGCGCAGTGGCCGGGTCCGTCGGCGGGAGCGGCGGGGAAGAGCAGGGCGCCGGGTTCCGCCAGGGTCTCCGCGGCCCGGTAGCCGAAGAGGTCCTGTGCGCCGGGGCCCCAGTAACAGATCCGGTCCTCGTCATCGAGGCCGAACACCGCGACGGCGACATGTTCCAGCAGCGACCCGGGCTCGGACCAGAGCGGACCGCGAGTCTGCCCGTCGCTCGGCCGATCTGCTGGCACCGGCTCGTCCTTCCACCGCACGGTGGCCCCGCCGCCCGGCGAAGGCCGGAACGGCTCTCTTCATTCTGCGCCCGTCCCTCAGGTGCGGACACTCGGCGTGGCACCGGAGCCGGGGCGAGCGGCGTCGTGCCGCCGCGGTTCCGTCGGTGGGCACGCCGCCGGTGCGGGGCGCGGCCGGTCCGCCGCAGGGACATTGGCCGGATTCCCGGTGTGAGCGGGCCCGCCGGTGCGGCTTGGGTGGAGGGGTCCGTGCGAGCGCAGCGTGAGGGGTAGGGGTGTACGACTACATCATCGTGGGAGCCGGGTCGGCCGGATGTGTGCTGGCGGCGCGGCTCACCGAGGACGAGCACACCCGCGTGCTCCTCGTCGAGGCCGGGCCGGTGGACGAGGCGCCGGAGATCCATGTTCCGGCCGCCTTCAGCAAGCTGTTCCAGACGAAGTACGACTGGAGCTACCTCAGCGACTGCGAACCGGGGCTGGACGGCCGGCGCCGGTTCCTGCCCCGGGGCCGGATGCTCGGCGGTTCGTCGTCGATGAACGCGATGATCTACATCCGCGGCAACCGCCGTGACTACGACGCCTGGGCCGCCGCCGGCGCGGAGCAGTGGGGCTGGGACGACGTCCTCCCCTACTTCCTGCGCGCCGAGGACTTCCGTGGGGAGAGTTCGCCGTGGCACGCGACCGGCGGGCCGCTGACCATCAGCGAAGGGCGCTCCCGGCATCCGCTGATGGCGGCCTACGTGGCGGCCGCCCAGGAAGCGGGCCACCCCTTTACCGCCGACTTCAACGGTCCGGAACAGGACGGCGTCGGCTACTACCACCTGACGCAGCGCGACGGTATGCGGTGCAGCACGGCCGTCGCCTATCTGCGGCCGGCCCTGGACCGGCCGAATCTGGAGGTGCTCACCGGGGCCCAGTGCACCCGGGTGCTGTTCGACGGTGACCGCGCGACCGGGGTCGAGCTGGAACGGGGCGGTGAACTGCTGCAACGGCGCGCCGAGCGGGAGGTGGTGCTGTCGGCCGGGGCGTACAACTCCCCGCAGCTGCTGATGCTGTCCGGTATCGGCCCGGCCGGCGAACTGACCGCCCACGGCATCACCCCCCGGGTGGACCTCCCGGTCGGCGAGAACCTCCAGGACCATCCGCACCTCGGCCTCCTCTACCTGACCGACACCGAGACCCTGCTGACCGCCGGGACGCCGGACAACGCGCGCCTGCTGGAGACCGAGGGCCGTGGCCCGCTCAGCTCCAACGTCGGTGAGGCCGGGGGTTTCCACCGCACGCGCGAGGGCCTGGACGCTCCCGACATCCAGGTGCACGCCACTCCGGTGATGTTCCACGAGGAGGGCATCAGCCAGGTCACCGACCATGCCTTCATGTTCGGCGCCGCCCTGCTCACCCCCACCGGGCGGGGCAAGGTCTCGCTGCGGTCGGCGATCCCCAGTGCCAAGCCGCACATCCTGCACAACTACCTGGCCACGGAGGAGGATCAGGGCACGGCGGTACGGGCGCTGCGGCTGCTGCTGGACATCGCCGACCGGCCCAGCCTGCGCAAGCACCGGCGGGCCGACTTCCGTGTCCCCCGCTCCACGGACGACGCCGGACTGCTGGAGTTCGCCCGGCGTGAGCTGCAGACGCTCTACCACCCGGCGAGCACCTGCGCGATCGGCCCGGTGGTGGACTCCCGGCTCAGGGTGCACGGTGTCAGCGGGCTGCGCGTGGTGGACGCCTCGGTGATGCCGACCGTGGTCCGGGGTAACACCAACGCGCCCACGATCATGATCGCGGAGAAGGCGGCGGACCTGCTCCGCGACCTCCCGGCACCGGCCTGATCCGCGGCGTCGGCCGTACGGGCGTCCCCAGGCGACGTCGGTGCCGACGCCTGGGGACACCCCTGCCTTCCGGTTCCGTGCGCGGGGCCGGAAGGCGATCCCGGGGCGCCGGGGCCCGGTTCAGCTGATCCGGGCGGGGACGAGCAGACGTTCGCGGCCCAGGGCCGTGGCCGTGGTCTCGCCGTACAGGACGAGTTTGCCGCCGGGCCAGAGCGCGACGAGGTCGTCCTGGCGGGTGCCGCCGCCGAAGGCGCCGGCGGTGACCAGACCGCTGTACCGCCAGGCCGACTTCGCGGGGCGGAGCCGGTGTTCGCCCTTGAAGCCCTTGGCGGCGAGGTTCTCGTAGACGGTCACCTCACCGTCGGACCAGCGGACGAACAGGTCCTGGTCACCGGTGGCCTTGGCGAAGTTCCCCGCGACGCTGTCGCGGGCGTGTGACCAGGTCGTGTTCTTGCGCTTGGCGAGCCGCTTCTCGGCGTGCAGCCCCCGGCCGTCGACATTGGTGTAGAGGGTCATCTCGGCGTCGGACCAGCGGACCACGAGGTCGTCGCGGCGGGCGTTGCCGCCGCCGAACCGGCCGGCGGTGAGGCTCTCGGCGTGCTTCCAGGTGCCGTTGGGGCCCTTGAGCTGGATCGCGTTGCTGAGCTTGGTGGTTTCGTTGACGTCCTTGTAGAGGGTCAGTCTGCCGTCGGCCCACCGGACGAGGAGGTCATCGGTGCCGTTGCCGGTGAACTCCCCGGCGGTCATGGCCTTCGCCTGCTTCCAGACCTTGTCCTTCACGAGCCGGATGTCCTTGCCCAGGCCGTAGGCGCGGTTGCCGGGGTAGAGGGAGACCTCACCGTCGGACCAGCGCACGACCAGGTCGCCGGTGCCGGTGCGCACCGAGCCGGAGTGGAAGCGGCCGGTGACGGCGGTGGCGGCGTGCTGCCAGGTCGTGCCGTCGCCGAGGGGGTTGACGGTGTCGGGTGCGGCGTCCGTGACCGCCTGCCGGTAGAGACGGAGGACGTCGTCGTCGAACTGGGAGCTGTAGGAGATGTCCGCCCGGAGCCCGCCGGTCTTGTAACCGCCGATGGCGCCCACGAGCTTGCCGCGGCTGCCGTCGAAGCCCTCCAGGAACGGCCCGCCGCTGACCCCCGTACGGAAGTCGTCGCAGGCGATCTCCATGAACCGGCCCTGGAACGCCCTGGTCTGCTGGGTGCACTGCAACGGGGTCTGCTGGCCCCCGGGGTAGCCGGTGAGCGTCACCTCACGGCGGGCCAGCTTCGCGGCGGGCACCGCCGTGAGGGTGTTGCCGGGGCCGACGGCGTCCTCCAGGAGCTGCCCCTGGGAGTTCGGTCCGACGCGCAGGACGGCGAAGTCCACATCGTCGCTGGGCGAGGAGGACAGATACCGCTCGTCGAGCCACATCTTGCCCGGTTGCATCGGGAAGAGGCCGTAGGGCCGCTCCCCCGGCTCCCCGGCCTGTGCGGCGCCGCCGCGGTAGCCGGGCACGAAGGCGACGTTGCGGTACGGCTTGTCGCCCTTGAGACAGTGGGCCGCGGTGAGCACCAGGCTCTTGGTCGGCGAGGTGACGGCGCTGGCGGTGCAGAACTGGTTGGGCGTCGGCGAACCGTCCTCGCTGCGGACCAGGAAGACCCCGACCGTGGCGACGCCCGCGGGAACCCGATGGCTCGGCGCGAACAGCGCGCTCCGGCCCGCCGCCCCCGGCACCTCCGGAAGGTCCCGCCCCTGCTTCCCGGCCCGTGCCGCGTCCACGGGGACGGCGGTACGGATGCGCTCCGGCGTCCAGTAGCGCTCCAACTCCTGTGCCCTGCGGATCTCTTCAGGTGTCACGCCCTTGGAGGGCCGCACCGGGCCGTCGGACGGCGTTGCCGGGCCGGGGGTCGCTGTGACCGGGCCACGGGCCAGCGTTGTCGGGACGGTCGGCGGCGAGGCCGTCGTCGCGACGGGAGCATCCGGTACGGCCATGGCCGGAACGGCGAACGCGAACGAGGCGCAGACGCCGACGGCGGCGGCGCGCACTAAGGGTATTCGTTTCATGAGCCTGTCCGTAGAAGGGTCGAAGCGACCGGTACAGCTGAGGGAACCGTGGGCGAAGGTGCGTTCCTGGCCCGGGGGTTCGGTGGTGCCGGCGCGCTGGATGGCGGGATTCCTGGGTCAGCTGGGCACATCCTGGTCGCCGCTGGTCGGCGCCGTCTGAACCTGCTGTGCTGCCCTCAAGGAAGGCCGGAGCGCGCGGCTTTCGCCGGATCGCTTTTCGACGGGGTAACAGAGGAGGAGCTGGAGGAAGGTATCACGAAACCGCGGGCAATATCGGACAGGCTATCGACGGCGGGCGAGGGTGACGATCTCGCGGCTCGTCGCGGTGACGGGCCCGCCGTCCCAGTCCCCGTACCGTGCCTCGACGGCGAAGCCCGCGTCGGCGAGGAACGCGTCGAGTCCCGCCGCGTCGAGGAAGCGCAGACGCGTCCGGTCGACACGGAGCACGGTGTCGTCGGCCGTGGCCGTCGTACCCGTGAAGGTGACCACGTCACCGATGACGGACTCGGTCTCGTGCCAGAGGCGCAGGGCCCGCCCGGCCGGGTCGACGACCTCGGTTGCCCGGGACGGGTTCCAGTCCTCCCAGGCACGCGCCTGCGGATGCCGGGTCTCGAACGCGAACCGGCCACCACCGCGCAGCGCGGTGTGAACGGCCGCCAGGGAGGCGGTCAACTCCGCGTCGGTGACCAGGCATTGGAAGGCATGGCCGGTCATCGTCGCCAGGTCGAACTCCGCGTGCCACCGCGCGGCCGCCGCGGTGCCCTCGACCCACTCGACATCGGCGCGGCGCCGGGCCCGGCCGAGTGCCGCGCGGTCCGGGTCGAGGCCGACGAGGCGGCCCGAATGGCCCTGTTCGCGTGCGCGGTGCAGCATCGCGCCGGTGCCGCACCCGACGTCCAGGACCGCGCCCGCTGCCCTGACCAGCCCGTCGTAGAAGCCGTCGGCGGGCCACTGCTCGGGGTCCCACGGGTTCAGCACGTCGTACAGCGCGGCGGCATCGGCGTCCGAGAACTCCATGGCGTCGTCCACCCCCGTCTCCTCGTCCCGGTCCACCGGCCTCAGCGCCCCGGGCTCCCGCTCCCACCGCGCCGGGCCCTGTGGGCTGAGCGCCGCGGCCAAGGGGATGCCCGCTTCCGGGGTGTACGCCTCACGCGGTCAGTTCGCCCTCGAAGACGGTGACGGCCTGGCCGAGCAGGGTGACGCGGTCGTTCCGTAGCTCGACACCCACGCGGCCGCCTCGTGCGGACAGTTGGGCACCGTTCAGTGCGGTGCGGCCCAGTCGGGTGGCCCAGTGGGGTGCGAGGACGCAGTGGGCGGCGCCGGTGACGGGGTCCTCGGGGATGCCGGCCGCGGGGGCGAAGACACGGGAGACGAAGTCGTGGTCGGCGTCGGCCGGGGCGCTCGCGGTCACGATGACCGCGCGGCCGCTGAAACCGGCCAGCGCGGCGATGTCGGGGTCCAGGTCACGCACCGTCGCGGCGTCCGCCAGCTCCACGAGGAGATCGTGCCGGGCGCGGCCCGTCCACCGCGGCTCGGCGCCGAGAGCCGTGGCCAGGTGGGGCGGTGTGGCGGTCGCGGTCGGCGCGTCCGCCGGGAAGTCCAGGGATATCGCGCCGTGGCTGTGGCGGCGGGCGGTCAGCACCCCGCTCAGGGTGTCGAAGTGCAGGGCCGCGTCGGGAGCGGCGCCCTGGGAGTGCAGCACATGGGCGGTGGCCAGCGTGGCGTGACCGCACAGATCGACCTCCACGGTCGGCGTGAACCACCGCAGCCCATAGGTGGTTTCCGCCGTCCGGTGCACGAAGGCGGTCTCCGACAGGTTGAGTTCGGCGGCCACCCGCTGCATCCAGGCGGCGTCGGCCGGGCGGTCCAGGAGACACACCCCGGCGGGGTTCCCGGCGAACGGCCGGTCGGTGAAGGCATCGACGATGAAGGCACGCATGCGCCCGACGCTACTGGCTGCGGGGGTGGTTCGTCCCGGGGACGGGGCCGCTGAGCGGTTGCCGGATTCGTGGTGGTGGCGGGTGTCCCGTACGTCTTTGGGTGGCGCGTCGGCCCTCGATGTGCCGTAGTCCGCCACCCCTTCCAGCAGTCATTTTCGCTCCGGAAGTGAGCATCTTTTGAGCCTCATCTGTCTGACGGAGCAGGTGACGGGCAAGCTGTTCTCGCCATGGAAGCCGGATACGTACTCAGAGGATCGCGGGCCATCGCGTTCGCGGTGGTCTGTGTGCTGCTCACGGCTCTCGGGCATGTGCTGACCTCCGGGGCGGTGCTGTCCTGGAAGGTGCTGCTGGTCGCCGCGGCGGGGGCCGCGGGAGGCGCGTGGTGCTTCGCCGGCCGCGAGCGCGGTCCGCTGACGGTGGCGGCCCTGACCGTGGGCACCCAGGCGGCGCTGCACTCCGTCTTCGCCCTCGGGCAGGCGCTCGGCCACGCCGGGCACAGCAAGCTCTCCTGGACCACGCTGTGGTGGGAGTCGCTGCGGTGTGGCGGCGGCATGCCGCTGCACGGGAAGCGGGACCCAAGTGGTCTGGACGGGGCGCTGGTTGACGGTTCGCCGGTGCGGGCGATGGCCGAGGGCGGGCACGTCGGCGGTCTGCCGGTGGACGGCCAGATGGCCGGTATGGGACATGTTCCGCATCTGGGGGCGCCGGGTGGCGCCGGTGCGATGCTCGCGGCGCATCTGCTGATCGCGACCTTGAGCGTGTGGTGGATGTGGGGCGGCGAACGCGCGGTCTTCCGGCTGCTGCGGGCGGTGTCCCTGGCCCTTGTGCCGCGTCTCCGCCTCGTGCTGTGTCTGGTCCTGCCGACCCTCCCGCCGGACGCCAGGGAACCGGAGCGGACACCGCCACGCGCCGTACGGAGACTGTTCCTGGTCCATGTCGTCTCACGACGGGGCCCACCGCTGGAGCCGGCTGTCCTCTGACAGCAGAGCGCCCTCCGGGCAGCGGACGGACCGCGCGGGTACATCGCGCCGTCCGCACCCGGGCCGACCTCTCCGGTCCCTCCCGACGCCGTCGCGGTGGCCGGATTCAGCGAAGGACTCCCGATGATGATGACGCCTGCCCGGATGCGGGTCCCACGGCTCTCACGGATATCCGTGCCCGTACCGATGCCCCTGCCGCTGCTTGTGCCGCTGCCCGTGGAACGGTGTGACGGAGCGGAGGTCTCGTATGCGTGCTGCTGAGGACGCCCTGGTGACCCGGTGGGCGCTGGAGGGCCGGAGCGGCGACGAGGCCGCCGTCGAGCGGTTCGTCCGGGCCACCCGGCGCGATGTGCTGCGCTATGTCACGCACTTGAGCGGTGACTTCCAGGCGGCGGACGACCTGGTCCAGGACACCTATCTGCGGGCCCTCCGTGGCCTCCCCTCCTTCGAGGGCCGGTCCTCGGCCCGTACCTGGCTGCTGACGATCGCGCGCCGCACGGTCGCCGACCGCATCCGTGCCAACCGGGCCAGGCCCCGGATCGCCGCGCTCGACGACTGGCAGACCATGGCGGAGCAGGCACAGCCGGAGGTGCTGCCGGGCTTCGACGAGGGCGTCGTGCTGGCCGATCTGCTCGGCGCGCTCGCGCCCGCCCGGCGCGAGGCGTTCGTGCTCACCCAGCTGCTGGGGCTGCCGTATGCGCAGGCCGCCTCGGTGGCACGGTGCCCGGTGGGCACCGTCCGGTCCCGGGTGGCGCGGGCCAGGGAGACGCTGATCGCGCTGCTGAACTCCGCCGAGGACGGCCCCGAGCGGCGGGCGGACGGCGCGGAGCGGGAGGCGGCGCCGGCCGGGTTCGGCGCGGCGTGGCAGGTGTCCGCTTCGACGGCCTCGGCCTGACGCCGGGGGCCGGGGTGCGGGGACGCTCCGTGCGAGCCGTCCCGCGCCCCGGCCGAGCCGGCCTTCCTCTCCGCGCCCCGGTCCAGTCAGTCGTACGGGCCGGACGCCTGGTTCCCGGTGGACCACCGCCTCGCTGGACCGGCACCGGCCGCCGCCCGTGGCAGGTGTCCCGGCCGTGGCGCGGTCATCCGTTCGGCGGCCCCTCGGTGGCCGCCGCGTTCCGTGCGGGTGAGGGTGGCCCTGCGACCGCCGTGCCGCGGTCCGCTGTCGCATGGGCTGACGTATGGGAGAGCCGGATGCCGAAGTACCTGGTCCAGGCCAGCTATACCGCCGAGGGCATGAAGGGGCTGCTCGCCGAGGGCGGCTCCGGGCGCAAGGCGGCCGTCGAGCAGGTGGTCGGCTCCTGCGGCGGCCGGCTCGAAACGCTGTACTTCGCCTACGGGGAAGACGACTTCTACTGCGTCGTCGAGTTCCCCGACCACCTCTCGATGGCGGCCATCTCCATGGCCGTCCGCGCCAGCGGCGCCCTGCACTCCAAGACGATTCCGCTGCTGACGGTCGAGGAGATCGACGAGGCCGCCAGGAAGTCGGTCGCCTTCCGCCCGCCGGGCGCCTGACCCGCCTGCGCGTGAGCAGACCGGAGCTCGATCATGCGGCGCTGTTCGCCGCGACTCCGAGCGCGTGCCTGGTCCTCGATCCGGAGCTGGTCATCGTGGACGTCAACGAGGCGTACCTCCAGGCGACCGGGCGGACCCACGACGAACTGCTCGGGCAGTACGTCTTCGACGCCTTCCCCGACAACCCCGCGGACCCCGACGCCGAAGGGGTGCAGAACCTGCACCCCTCGCTCCGCCGCGTCCTGGCCACCGGGGAGCCGGACACGATGGCGGTGCAGCGGTACGACATCCCCGTGGCGGGCCGGCCGGGGGAGTTCGAGGAACGCTGGTGGTCCACCATCAACACCCCCGTCCCCGGGCCGGACGACGGGGTGGCGTGGATCATCCACCGGGTCGAGGACGTGACGGCGTTCGTCCACTCCCGCCGGGCCCGGCCGATGCCCGGCGGGCGGCTGAGCGAACGGGAGGAGGCGATGGAGGCCGAGCTGTACGTCCGGGCCCGCGCGCTCCAGCACCTCAACGAGGAGCTGCGCCGGGCCCATGCCCGTGAACGGCAGGTCGCGGTCACCCTCCAGGAGGCCATGCTGCACTCCCCCGACCTCGCCGGGCACCGGGACATCGCGGTGCGCTACCTCCCCGCCATCGGCTCCCTGAACGTCTGCGGCGACTGGTACGACATCGTCGACCTCCCGGAGGACGGATTCGCGGTCGCGGTCGGCGATGTCGTCGGCCACGGGCTGGAGGCCGCCGCCGTCATGGGCATGCTCCGCAGCGCGCTCAGTGCCGCCGCCCGCTCCGTCGACGGTCCCGCGCAGGCGCTGAAGGTGCTCGGCCTGTACGCCCGCTCCGTCGACAAGGCGCTGGCCACCACCGCCGTACAGGTCCTGATCGACACCGCCGGCCGGCAGGTCACCTACAGCAGCGCCGGCCATGTGCCACCCGTCCTGCTGCACGCCGACGGCACCCACGAACTCCTGGACCGGGCCACCGATCCGCCCCTGGGAGCCCATCCCGAACAGGAGCCCCGCCCCCAGGCCCGGCGTCCGTATGAGCCGGGCGACACCCTCGTCCTCTACACCGACGGGCTCGTCGAACGCCGCGACGAGGACATCGACCACGGCCTCGCCCGGCTCACCGACGCCCTCGCCCGCTACAGCCGGTTCAGCCCCGAACGCCTCGCCGACGCCCTGCTCCACCGCCTCGGCGTCAGCGCGGGCGCCCGCGACGACATCGCTCTCGTCGTCGTGCGCCTGTAGTTGCGGGAGGTCGGCGGCGGCACTACGGGGCCGGGCAGCCCCGCGGCTGGGCCCCTTCGTGTCACTCCGGCGCCTCCCGCCCAGGCTCGGCGGTGTCGTCCCGCAGACAGCTGAGCCGGTCGATCACCTCGACCACCCCGTCCACGCTCTCGCACAGCCGCACGGCGATGGGGAGCAGGCTCTTGCGCTCCAAGGAGCCGGTGAGGGTCACATGGCCGTCGGAGACGTCGACCGTGACCGCGGACGGGGACACCCCGAGGGTGCGCGTCAGTACCTCCTCCAGCACCTCCTCCTGGATGGCCCGGTCCCGGCGCAGGAACAGCTGCACGAGGTCGCTGCGGCTGATCACACCGATCAGCCGCCCGGAGTCGTCGACGACGGGCAGCCGCTTGACCTTCTTCCGCTCCATCGTCCTGGCGGCCTCGACCACGCTCCACTCGGGGCGTGCCACCACGACGGGGCTGGTCATGAGTGCTTCGGCGGTGCTCGCCCCGAGCTTCGCGATCTGCCGGCGCAGCAGATCGGCCTCGGACACCACTCCCACCGGCTGGTCGTTCTCGTCGAGCACGGGGACGGCGGTGATGTCGTACTCGTCGAGCAGCCGGGCGATCTCCTTGAAGGAGGTGCCCCGTTGGACGACGACGACCTCGGGCGTCATCAGGTCTGCCACGCTGCGGTGCCTCATCTGACCAGTCCCTCCGGGTGTACTGGGCCGCTCTCGTCGGCCCCGATGTGCGGGGAGCGCGCCGCGGTCCGCGCTCAGTCGTGCGGAACCACGGCGACCGGACAGGTCACATGGTGCATGGCGGCGTGCGCGACCGGGCCGACGCGGGGCGCGAGCAGGGGACGGTGCAGCCGGCGGCCGACCACCAGGAGTTCGGCCCCGTAGACCGTCTGCACGAGGGCCCGGGTGGGGCTCTCCGGCAGCACGGTCTCCTGGACGAGCACCCCGGGGAACCGCTCGCGCCAGGGGCGCAGGGCGTCCCGCAGTGCGAGGTCCGCCTCCTTGGTGAGTTCCTTCGCGGCATCGGGGTCGATGCCCCACGGGGTGTACGCCTGTACGGGAAGCGGGCGCCCGTGGACGGCCTGCAGCGACAGGCCGCGGTTCGCCGCCGCGTCGAAGGCGAAGGCGAGCATCCGGTCGCAGGGGCCGTGGAGGCTGACGCCGACGACGACCCGCGGTTCGGGGGCGGGGGGTGTGCCGTCCGCGGAGGGGTGGCGTGGTGTCGTCGCCCGGTCCGGTGCCCGTACCAGGACGACCGGTCCCTCGGCCCGGCCCACGACGTCCAGGCTGATATCGCCGAGTACGTAGCTCTCCCAGGTCCCGAGAGCCCGCGAGCCGAGCACGATCATCAGCGAGGCGCCGGCCGCGCGCAGCAGCGCCGGTTCCGGCTCCTCCCCGACCAGGTCCTCGATGATCTGGAGGTGCGGGCGGCGTTCCCGTACCTCGTCCAGGGCCTGGCGTACGAGCTGGCGCGCGAGGACGTTCTGGTCGCGTTCGGGCGGCGTGTCCGGCGCCTCGGCGGCCAGCAGTATCCACGCGTGGAGCAGCCGCAGCACCGCATGGCGCCGGTCCGCCTCGTCAGCGGCCCACTGCGCGGCGGCCAGGCTCTCCGGCGAACCGTCGAGCCCCACGGTGATGATGTCCGGCTCCATGACCGTCCTCCTTTCGGGGGCGGAGAGACGGTCCGGAGGGGCCCGTCACCCGGGCTCCGGGCCGTTCGGGGCCGCGCACCGCCGCTCCCGCCTCAGCTTCCGTGCTGGCCCGCACCCGTACCGGGCGCCGAGGCGGCCTGGGTGGCGAGGACGGCCGCCTGGATGCGCCGCTGCACACCGAGTTTGGCGAGCAGGCGGGAGATGTGGTTCTTGACGGTCTTCTCGGAGAGATAGAGCCGCTTGCCTATCTGACGGTTCGTCAATCCGGCGCCGACCAGACCGAGGATCTCCCGTTCCCGCGGGGACAGACCGGAGAGCGCCGCCGCCTCGGGCGGCGCGTCGGAGTCGCCGCCCCGCAGGCTGCTCATCAGCCGTGCCGTCGTGGCGGGGTCGAGCATCGAACTGCCGGAGGCGACGGTGCGCACCGCGGCGACGAGGTCGGCCCCCTTGATCTCCTTGAGCACATAGCCGGCCGCGCCGGCCATGATCGCGTCGAGCAGCGCCTCGTCGTCGTCGAACGAGGTGAGCATCAGACAGGCCAGTCCCGGCAGGTGCGAGCGCAGCTCCCGGCACACGGTGATGCCGTCACCGTCCGGCAGCCGCACATCCAGCACCGCGACGTCCGGCCGGAGCGCCGGGCCGCGGGCGAGCGCCTGGGCGGCCGTGCCGGCGTCGCCGACCACCTCGATGCCGGACTCGGCGTCGAGCAGGTCCGCCACCCCGCGCCGGACGACCTCGTGATCGTCGAGCAGGAACACCCGGACCGGCCGGTCCGGGGAGAATGCCTCCGCGTCGCTCATGACGCCCCTCCGGCGGGTATGAGGTCCGTCTCACCCCATCCTGACCCCTCTCGCAGGGGCCTGCCAGGCCGAACGGGCGCCGCGGCGGCCGTACGGTGCCCGGCAGCCCTCGACCGCCGTGCCCCCGGCGCTCCCGCCTCGCGCTCCTGCCGGCGGGCGCCGGTCAGCCGTGCGGTCCCGTCATCGGCGTCCGGGCCCGTGCGGCAGCCGGGGCGTTGACGTCGAATTCCACGTCCACGACCCCCTCGACCGCCCGCACCAGGCGGGCCGCCACCGGGATGAGCGAGGTGTCCCTGACCTGGCCGCTGAGCGTGACGACCCCGTCGGCGACCGTGACCCGCAGGTCCCGGACCGGCGCCGTGAACAGCTCGCCCATGACGTACCTGACCTCCTCCGCGAGGTCGTCGTCCGAGCGCAGGAAGACCTTCAGCAGGTCGGCGCGGCTGACGATGCCCTGGAGCATCCCTTGTCCGTCCACCACCGGCAGCCGTTTGACGGACCCGCGGGCCATGGTCCGGGCCGCCTGGGACAGCGTGGCGTGGGGGCGCACGGTGAGCGCGGGACCGGTCATCAGCTCCCCCGCGGTCAGTGCGCCCGCGCGGCGCACGTCGTCGAGCCGGCGCCGCTGTTCCAGGCGGTCGGGTTCCGACTCCCTGAACTCCTCCTTGGGCAGCAGATCGGCCTCGGAGACCACGCCGATCACCCGGCCCTCCCCCGCCAGCACCGGCAGCGCGCTGACCTGCCACCGCTCCATGGTCTCGACGATCTCCTTGAACCGGGCCTGGCGGTCGACGGCGGCCACGGTCTGCGTCATCACATCGCTGACGAGGTGCGGAGTGTTCTGCATGATGCCTCCTCGGTACCCGGACCGGCGTCACCCGGCCCGTGACACCTCCAGCCTGGAATGCGCCGGGCCGCGCCGGACAGGGGCCGTCCGGTCCCTTCCCGCCGCCGGACAGGGGTCCCGCCCCCTGCGGCGGCCCGCAGGGGGCGGGACGAGGCGCGGAGGCCCTCCTCGGTGGCGGGGCGCGGGTGCGGGCGGTGGCCGGGTCCCGGGAGTGCGCCGGGCAGGCGCCGGCGGTGGGTCCGGAGGCGGATATTCCGCGCCGCGGCCACCGGAATTCCCGCCCCGGTAGCAGGGGTTTCCGCAGCCCCCGAGGGCGGAGCATCGGCCGCGTGGGGTTGCTCGTGCGTGCTAGTGTCGATCGGAGTTGCAGTTGTGGTTCCCAAAGACTTCTCGCACCCCGCCCCCTTTCCGGTCGGCGGGCGCTTTCTTGCAATTCCGGCTATCCGGACGGGGCAATCATCGCGGCGACACGGGGTCCGCGCAGCGCGGCCCCGGCTCTGCCCCCGAAGGAGATATGCCATGGCTACCGGCAGCATGAAGTGGTTCACCTCGGACGAGAGGTGCTGCTTCATCGAGCGGGACGGCGGCGCCGACGCCTCCGCCCAGCACCCGGACTGTGCCACTCAGGGCGTCTGACGCTGACGAGGACACCGCGGCCGGGGCGCGCACTGTGGGTGCGGGTCCTGGCTCGTTGCCCTGTGCGACGCCTGCTTTTCCCCGCGTCGGCGGTCGACTCCGCCCCGCTACGTTCCATCTGTTTTCTCCGGTCCGTTCTGCGATTCTCTTGTGCGCGGCTCACAGCTGCCGGGAATTCTTCGACGTACCGCATCGAGGAAGGTTCTCCATGAACCGCACATCCCGCCCGAACGACCGCTTCTCCCGTACCCGCTCCGCCGGTTCGGGCCGTGGCGGCCACCGCGCGCAGGGGTCCCAGCGCTCCGGCGGCAAGCGTCGTCGTCCCGCACCGCAGGGCGAGTTCGCCCTGCCGGTCACGGAGACGCCCGCGCTGCCGCCGGCCGAGAAGTTCGCCGAACTGGACATGCCGGCCGCGCTGTTGACGGCGCTGACCGCGGAAGGGGTGACCACCCCGTTCCCGATCCAGGCCGCCACGCTGCCGAACTCGCTGGCCGGCCGCGACGTTCTGGGCCGGGGCCGCACCGGCTCGGGCAAGACGCTCGCCTTCGGTCTGGCCCTGCTGGCCCGTACCGCCGGCCAGCGCGCCGAGCCGGGCAAGCCCCTGGCCCTGGTCCTGGTGCCCACCCGGGAGCTGGCACAGCAGGTCACCGACGCGCTCACCCCGTACGCCCGTGCGCTGTCGCTGCGGCTGGCCACCGTCGTCGGCGGGATGTCGATCGGCCGCCAGGCCGGTGCGCTCCGCGGCGGGGCCGAGGTCGTCGTCGCCACCCCCGGACGGCTCAAGGACCTGATCGGCCGTGGTGACTGCCGTCTGAACCAGGTCGGCATCACGGTGCTGGACGAGGCCGACCAGATGGCCGACATGGGGTTCATGCCCCAGGTGACCGCGCTGCTCGACCAGGTGCGTCCCGAGGGGCAGCGGATGCTCTTCTCGGCCACCCTGGACCGCAACGTGGACCTGCTGGTCCGGCGCTATCTGACGGACCCGGTGGTCCACTCCGTCGACCCGTCGGCGGGCGCCGTCACCACGATGGAACACCATCTGCTGCACGTCCGTGACACCGACAAGCACGCCACCACCACCGAGATCGCCGCCCGCGAGGGCCGGTCGATCATGTTCCTGGACACCAAGCGGGCGGTGGACAAGCTCACCAAGCACCTGCTGAACAGCGGGGTACGCGCCGCGGCCCTGCACGGCGGCAAGTCCCAGCCCCAGCGGACCCGGACCCTGGCCCAGTTCAAGACCGGGCAGGTCACCGTGCTGGTGGCCACCAATGTCGCCGCCCGGGGCATCCACGTCGACAACCTCGACCTCGTCGTCAACGTCGACCCGCCCACGGACCACAAGGACTACCTCCACCGCGGCGGCCGCACCGCCCGCGCCGGTGAGTCCGGCAGTGTCGTCACCCTCGTCCTGCCCGGCCAGCGCCGCGAGATGGACCGGCTGATGGCCGACGCCGGGATCACCCCGCAGTCCACCCAGGTCCGCGCCGGGGAGGCCGAGCTGACCCGTATCACCGGCGCCCGGACCCCCTCCGGTGTTCCCGTCACCATCGCCGCACCGCCCGTCGACACCCCCCAGCGCGGCGGCTCCGGCACCCGCAGCCGGCGCGGACGCTCCGGCCGGGCCCGCCGGTCCTCCGGAGCGCCCGGGGCCACGTCCGGGACGTCGCAGCGGCGGCGGCCCTCGGCCGGCAAGACCTCATAGAAACGGAACCCGTCCCCCCACGCACCCCGCTCTTTCTTCGCTCTCCCGTCAGGCCGTTTACGGTTTCTCTTCGACCCTGTAGAGGCACTATGCGCTGCGTCATCGCCCGCTTCCCCTTCGACCTGATCAAGACCGAGGTGCAGGCCTCGATGAAGGGCGTCAAGCCCGAACCCATCACCGGTGAGTCCGTGCTCATCGGCGGCCGTCACTACCCCGTCAAGCAGGTCGGCGAGGTCATCACCCGGCAGGACCGCCGCGACTTCACCGCCGGCGAGGTGACCCGGGCGCTGACCCGCCTGGGCTTCACCTGCAGTTCCTCGGCCGCCCCTGTCGCCCGCACTCCGCTCGAGGAGGCGGCGGCCCTGCTCGACGCCCCGCCGGCGCCGGACGGTGACCCGGCGAGCTGAGACCGGGCACACCGGACAGCGCGGGCCGGGCCCCGACCACACCGGTCGGGGC